>CBFDBW010000467.1:0-2537 GCA_965603145.1 uncultured Syntrophobacterales bacterium | reverse complement strand
TGCAGGTGAGCTTGGTCGTTTGCTTTAAAATTCTGAAGTTAAAGGAACAAAATGAAAACCAGACAAAAATTGAGAAAAGGGTAACATTTTAGCTCTTTGAAAGAAAAAGTGAGTTTCCTGCAAAAAAAGACTGGCGACAGATTCCTTTTTTTGCTATGTAGGTCTCTACGTGGGAGGCCTACATGGATCAGGTTGTCTTTCGATATCGAGCCCGGCAATTGGGTATCCGGGATATTCGATTCATCCAGGCTCTTATTTCAAAGCATTATCAACGAGGCAGAAGCCATATCTCCAGGCAGTTATGCGAGAGCTGGCAATGGATTCAGCCCAACGGGAAGCTCAAAGAGTGCGCAGCACGAGACCTGCTTTTGCGCCTCGAAGAGCAGGGGCTTATCGAGCTTCCCCCGCGACTAAGACCAAAGAACAATCTCAAGGAGAAATCCTTTGACCAGGTCCCGCTTTTCCTCCATGAGCCCATTGATGGCTCAGCGGGTGAACACGATCGGCCTTATATTGAACGGCTCACCTGTCAAGACGGTTATCTATGGGACTATCTAGTTTACCATCACCATTATCTGGGCCTGCCCAAACTGGTGGGCGAGTACCTCAAGCACCTGGTCTATATCAATGGCCAGGTCGTGGCTTGTCTTTCCTGGGCAAGTGCTGCCTGGAAGGTCAAAGCCCGGGACCAATTAATCGGGTGGGACGAGCCCACAAAGCGAAGAAACCTTCACCTGATCGCCAACAATACGCGGTTTCTGATCCTTCCCTGGGTCAAGGTCAAATACCTGGCCTCGAAGGCACTGTCTCTCAGCATCAGGCGATTACGTGCTGACTGGGAAAAAGCTTATGCTCACCCCATTTATCTGGCCGAAACCTTTGTGGACATCAGCCGATTCGAAGGCACCTGCTACCGAGCGGCCAATTGGCGCTGCGTGGGCCAAACCAAAGGCAGTGCCAAGAAGGGCAACACCTATCGCTATCACGGTCAACCAAAGGCCATATACCTTTATCCCTTGCATCCCCATTTTAGGAGGTATCTGCTGGATGACCAGGGATGAAGCTGCAGCCGTTCTGGATTTGCCACGCAATAAAGCCATCACTGCCATCTTGGCCTTGGCTGAGAGGGCTGAAAAATACGACCAGCTATGCGACCACGTGACTCCCACCACTCCTTCCGGGATGACGCCCACCTATTTAAAGCCGAGGCCGGAGAGGCGGCCAAAACGGCCCGGAAGGAAGAAAGGCCATGATGGGGTTTGCCGCCTCCAGCCCCAAGAGGTCGATCATTTCAAAGAACACACCCTTGAGCGTTGTCCTGATTGCCACACATCGCTCAAAGAACCGATTAAGCACTACAAACGGTACACCGAAGACATTCCCCCTCTTGAGAACCCGGAGGTGACCGAGCATAGAGTGCATGGCTATTGGTGCCCTCACTGCAAAAAGATCGTCTTCGCCCCGGTTGCCGATGCTTTGCCACACGCCATGATCGGACTGAGGCTTGTGGTGTTCACCGCATGGCTCCATTATTTGGTCGGAGTCAGTGTCAATAATATCCTCAGGATCCTTTCCGTGGTGTGTAGATTCAAAATAAGCGCCGGAGGACTCACACAAGCCTGGAAAAACCTCTCCATCCTCCTGGAGCCTCTGTATCATGACATTGGCCAGAGCATCTCAACAAGCGCTGTGCTGAACGCGGATGAGACCGGATGGCGGCTTAATGGAATAACCCATTGGTTGTGGTGTTTCACCACCAAGGAACTCTCCTATTATCTCATCACTAAAAGCCGGGGCTCCCCCGTGCTCAAAGAGGTTTTAGGAGCTGTGTTCAAAGGTATCCTCATCTGCGATTTCTGGGGTGCCTATAACAAGATCAGTGCTTTGGCAAAGCAGAGGTGTTTCTATCACCTGTTCACCGAACTTGCCAAGGTGGACAAACACAACGCTTCCCCTGAGTGGAAGGCCTTTCGCAAAAAGCTGGCGCGCTTGCTCAAAGACGCCGTCCGGCTCTTTGAGAGAAAAGATCCGGCGCAGTTCGACACCTTTGTTTGTCGTAAGAGAAGACTCTACCATCGCCTTGAGCAGTTCTTGGAGGAGAATCACAAAGACAAAGATGCCAAAAGGCTCATGAAGCGATTGAAGCGCCACAAAAATGAACTGTTCACGTTCCTGGAATATCAAAACGTCAGTCCTTACAACAACCATGCAGAACAACAAATGCGAAAACCGGTGCTCACCAGAAAGATCTCTCAACAGAATCGATCAGAGCAGGGCTCCAAAACTCAAGCCATTTTAATGACCCTGTTTCGCTCGGCGGAACTACAAGGAAAAAATCCGGTAGAGACCGTTCTGTCACTCGCCAAAACAATCATTGGCAAGGCAATGGTACCAGAACAGGAACTGGATTTAGCAGCGTAGTTTTTCAAAGAGCTAAAGTGTTACAATATTTCGAGTTCTACAGAACTTCTGAAGTCCGCACTTTGATTGGTTTGTCCGTAGGCCGGGACGGTCATGAATCCCCTCCACATCCCTAT
>CBFDBW010000466.1:0-2543 GCA_965603145.1 uncultured Syntrophobacterales bacterium | reverse complement strand
GTATCATCGAAGAAGGGCGAATCCTAAAGAGCTCTCCGGGAAGTCGTAGATCGATGCCTCCCTCTAGAGTGAATGGGGGTCAAATCTTTATTCTTGACAAATCACACCAAAGAATCGAGGCCGGACCTCGGTCTATTGACAATCACCCTGAAAACTGATTCTAATAATCCAACGCACCTGGGAATTCCGTAAAACACTAAATATACTGGACTATACAGAAATTTTCCTGCATAGTAATTGTTAGCCCAAAGAATAAGCATTGAATCAATCATTTATGTGAGAAAGGAACACAAGATGTCTAAGGTTGAGCAAATCAAAGTAGCCATCGAGAGCCTTCCAGATAAGGATTTCGTGAAACTAAGGAAATGGTTTTCAGAGAAGGATTGGGAGAAATGGGATAGACAGATAGAGGAAGACTCAAAGGATGGAAAGCTGGATTTCTTAACAAGAGAGGCTTTTAAAGAAAAGCAAGAGGAAAAATTGAAGGATCTTTAGATGCATAGAACAACGAGCCGTTTCTGGAGGTGCTTTGAGAGACTCCCCTCACCTATTCAAAGGATTGCAGAAAAGAGTTTCAGACTCTTAAAGGAAAATCCTCGGCATCCCTCCCTGCATTTCAAAAGGGTGGGCAAGTTCTGGTCAGTCAGAGTCTGGTCTCGACTACAGGGCTCTTGCTGTCGAGGATGATTCTGACTTCATCTGGACCTGGATCGGCAGTCACGATGAATATGAACTAATGATCAGGCAAATTGGCTAACATTGGGCTGGAGAGGGACTTCATAAAGCGCTGCGCCCTTTGCTCGGCTCCTAAGGGGGTTGGTTCTGAAGCAACTTATGGATAGGTGCCATTGTTAAACCTTGAATTCTCCCCCCTGTCAATGATGAGGCCACGAGTTGGTCAGCATGCCAGCCCGCCACAAAAACGGCGGGCAAGCCCTCAATCTATTGACAACCGCCCTGAAAACTGATCCCGATAAACCAAAAGCGGAGATATATTGGATGTTATATTTTCCTCTCCAGGCCGTGGTCAGTCACGGCTGCCCCACAGCCAAATAGAACAGACCAATGTCAACGCGACCAAACTGGCACCGGCAATGGTAAAGCTGGGGTAGAAGCCAAGGTGGTCTATGAGGTAACCCATCACCGGCGTTAGCACGCCACCGCCCTCCATGACAGAGAAGTAATAGATCCCAAGTACCGTCGAGCGGTTCTGCTCTGAGATCTGGCCAACAATATACGCTTCCGACACCGGCATCCGGACATAAATAATCATTCCGACAATAAGTAGTGCAGCACCGAAAGCCAGGCCGTAGGGTACGAGGTTAAGTAGGTAGATGATAGGACCAGAAATAAAACACACCACCAACATCACGGGTATTCTCCCTAAACGGTCAGATAGGTAGCCGCCCAGAGGGCCTGCCCAAAGCCCAGCAGAGTAAATCAAGGCTACAAAGGCTGCCGCAGTTTCCTCCCTAACACCTAAGTGGTCTACCACGAATAGCGGGATGAAGGCTACTGTGGAAAAAATGACAGCACCGGTGGATGAGCTTAGAATCATGAACGCCACTAAGCGACTCAAACGGCCTGGCTTAGCTAATGCTTCCTCATGAGTGCTCGTTGTTCTGGACTCGGCCTTCTCCTCGACCATCAACTGACCCATGAGCACATAAAACACGATACCAAACAAAATAGTCGGAGCGGCTAGCCCGATGAATGAGCCGCGCCACCCCCAGGTGGTGGCAATAGCAGCGGCGATGAGCGGAGACAGGAAGTAGCTGGCACTGCCACCAATGACGTGGAACCCCAGTGCCCGACCTCGATTCTTCGGTTCGACTAATGCTGATATCAATGGCGGGGCAGCTGGATGATAGCCACCGCCCATCACCCCCATCAACACCAGGAACACAATCATCATAATATAGGTTTGTGAGAGGCCGACCAAAAGTCCAGCCGCGGCCACACCGATGATGCCGATGGTAATCATTACTTGCCGTCCGATACGGTCAGCGAGCCATCCCGCCGGCAGCTGACCGATGCCATATGCCAGGCTGAATGCCGAGATTACCAATCCTGACTGGGTGTAATCAAGGGCAAAGTCGCTGCGGATCATCGGCAAAAGCGGTACAGGTAATGCGGTTACGAGGTGATGCCCAAAGTGTGCCAGGACGAAAAGAAAGGGCAACCCAGAAAAAAGCGAGCGAAAGCTGAATTTATTAATGGCTGTCTCCTTTCAATGCAATTTTGTGACTCTCTCCCATCATATTCATCTTCTAGATCTGGGCTATTTTATGTGACAAATCAGTGGCTTTGACCACCTTCTCAGACAGAGAAGACAGAGAATTATAAGGTCTTCTATTACAAAATGGCCAAATCTTTATTCTTGATACAAGCACCTCCTACGATCCCTCTATCTGCATTTAAAAAAGAAAAGGCGGCACCCCTTCGAGGTGCCGCCTTCGAGAGCCTACTTTGTTACAGTATCTCTACATCTTTGGCCTTAGGGCCTTTTTCGTTTGTCTCGATCTCAAACCGGACTCTCTGGC
>CBFDBW010000465.1:0-2559 GCA_965603145.1 uncultured Syntrophobacterales bacterium | reverse complement strand
GGGGTGCGGGCATCGAAGTCTCGCGCTTCGCTGTTAATTCAACCCTTGGCCTTTTCGGTTTTTTCGATCCTTCCTCGAGAGGACTCAACCTCCCCATGCAGGACGAGGACCTTGGCCAGACTCTGGGTGTAGCGAGGATGGGGCATGGTATTTTCATTAACATGCCAATACTGGGGCCATACAGTACGCGAAGTTTGATAGGCTGGGTTGGAGATTCCTTCCTGGATCCAGTCACCTGGTATGTTGATCCATTGCTATTGCGTTGGGGAGTAAAGGGATATAAGAAATTCAACAACGTCTCACTCACCCTGGGAGATTACGAGGCTCTCAAGGAAGCCGCCATCGATCCCTACATTGCCATCCGCAACGCTTATATCCAGTACCGGAATGCCTTGGTAAAAGAAAGGGGGGTCTTCCCAGAGGGAGTAACCCCGGTGGAAGTCTACTCTAGTAATCCAGAAGTTCAAAGGGCCAGTAATGACTATTTTGTTGCTGAGCTCAAGCCCCAACTTAAAGAGGGCCAGGGTTTTTTTGCAACATTTCGTCTGGTCTTAAGCAACAAAACGAAAAAAGAGCTGAATCTTGATTGGGAGAACACTTTCTATCTCCTGAATAGCCGCGAAAAAGGCCGTTTTTTGTGGGAAGGTGTCACCTGGGATGGGCTTAAAGAAATAAGAGGCCAACCTCTCGTCACTATAGCCGCAGGAGACACGCTCACGGCGGTAATCTTTCCCAAGCAATTGCTTGGCAGAGCGACAGGGACGGCACCAGGAGGCGTGCAATATACTCAGGGTGGACTGCCAGAGGGAGAAAACGGAATAAGTCTGGTAGTCAGACAGAATGGAAAGGTTATACGTGAAAAAATGGTGGTCACGATAAGCAAGTAAACCCGGAGCCCAACCTCCGCTACTCCAACAGCTTTAGCCCTTATCACATTGGGCACGCCGATGGGACATGAGCGCGGTTTAAGAGAAACCAGCAAATTAGAATGTTTTGATCGCTTCTTCTACGCTACCGCCGATGGGTAAGAATGCGTCGAATTTAGCTACCTCGAATACCTCCTTGATATAATCCTGCAAGGCACAGAGCATTATTTTCCCTTCATTCCGCTTTATTTCTTTGGTGGCTTCTAAAACCACGCGCAGACCAGCACTCGAAATGTAGTCCAGATTCTCGCAATCCAAAATTACTTTTTTGGTGCCATCCTCGATAAGTTGCAAGATCTTCTCACGAAATTCCTCAGAGCTGTTCGCATCTAAACGACCACTCAAAGTTAGAATGCAAATTCCGTCCTGTTTCTTCTCGACAACTTCCATCCCTGCTCCTTTCAAACTGTTTCGCATTTCCTGCTTCGCTTAAGCTCACTCCACAACGCAAAGCAGAAGTGCTTGATCATCGTCAGCCGGCAATCCTTTTGCAAACCTCTCCGCATCATCAACGATTGCATCGAGAATTTCTTTTGGGCTGTCCCCGTGGTCTTTGGAAAGTTGCCGGCACAGTCTTTCGAGGCCGTACATTTCCCCTTCCGGGTTGAACCGTTCGCTAAACCCGTCAGTATAAAATAGCAGCCGGTCGCCCGATTGCAACCTGATTTCTGTCACCGGCACTTCGTCATATTGCTCAATGCCCATGGCATATGTCCCCTCGCAGGGAATCTCAACGGTCTCGCCTTTGGAAGGTCTGTAGAGCAGAGGATCCATGTGGCCCGCTTTTACTATGCGCAAACTGTTATCTCGCCCATCGTAAATAGCAAAAATTGCAGTTATGAAACTCATGCCGACAACCTCGCAAAGAGTCCTGTTGAGGTCTTTCAGAACTTCATCCGGATCGCTGGCCGCTCCCGGATAACCACGCAACAGGGCACAGGTCATGGCCATACGAACAGCAGCAGGGGTACTGTGGCCTTCAGCGTCCGCCACCATGAAACCCCAGCGCTCATCCGGAAGTTCAATAATGTCGTAGTAATCGCCACCAGCGTAGCGACTGGTCTTGTAATAAGCCGACAACTTCATCCCCTTAATCTCGGGAAGCCTTTTGGGGAGGAGGTCGTATTGTACCTTGGCAACCACTTCGAGTTCCCGTTCCAGGGCATCTTTCTGGGCCTGGACCTCACGTCTCAGCCGGTCAATAGTGATGTGGGTATTTACCCTGGCGATCACCTCCTCTGCCTGAAAAGGCTTAGAGATGTAATCCACTGCTCCTAAATCCAATCCCCTGACTTTGTCTTTGGTTTCACCTAGAGCGGAAAGAAAAATTATCGGAATCTCTTTTGTGGTTGGATCATTCTTCAGCCGTCGACATACCTCATAGCCGTCGATCCCCGGCATCATAATGTCCAGCAGGATCAATTCCGGCAGGGCCTTTATGGCTATGGAGATAGCTGTTTCACCGTCCTTTGCCACCAGAAGATTGTAACCTCGCCCTTCCAGGGTCTGAAACAGCACTTGCAGGTTGGTGGGATTGTCGTCCACAAGCAAAATCCGTTCAGGTTGTTCTTGACCGTCTGCAAAGGTTGTCACCTGGTTGGTCATCTGCAGCTCCAATTAGTTGTTCCTATCC
>CBFDBW010000464.1:0-2574 GCA_965603145.1 uncultured Syntrophobacterales bacterium | reverse complement strand
GCCTCTTGGCCTCCAATAGCCAATGGAGCCATCGGCGGCGATCTTTTGCAAATTTCAGGAGGAATTCTCGCTTATGACAGCGGTGGGTGACCCGCCCCGTTGAATTCGGTGTGAATCGGCGTGCAATAATGACCCACCTTTGAGCTAAATCGGCGTCCAAAATTGACCCACCTCAGCGATTCCTTCATTCTGCTGATAACCAAATGCAGAGTGAGGGGGTAGAAGGAGATGCTGACGGTGGAGACGATTAGGAAGATACGATTGGCAAGACATCGAGATGGAAAGCCGATTAGGCAGATAGCGAGAGATCTCAACCATTCAAAGAATACCGTTAAGAAGGTTCTGCGCAGTGAGGCGACGGTTTTTCATTACGAGCGCAACTCACAGCCAAGGCCGAAGTTAGGCCCTTTTTTGGAGAGCTTGGAGGCTCGGTTTGAGGAAGACCAGAAGCTTCCCAAGAAGAGGCGCAGGACGGCGATGGTGTTATTTGAGGAACTGCAATCTGAGGGATATTCGGGTGCATACGACAGTGTCCGGCGGCATATTCGCAAGTGGCGTCTGGAGAGGCGTGCCCTGGGGACTCAGGTCTTTATTCCGTTGAGCTTTGATCCTGCTGAGGCCTTCCAGTTCGACTGGAGCCATGAGAAAGTTGAGCTGGCGGGCATGCCGGCTACGGTCAAAGCGGCCCATCTTCGTCTTTGTCACAGCCGTCTGTTTCTAGTTATAGCCTATCCCAGAGAAACCCAGGAGATGGTCTTTGACGCTCACATTCGTGCATTTTCCTTCTTTGGTGGTGTTTGCCAGCGTGGCATCTATGACAACATGAAGGCGGCCGTAAACAAGGTATTGTCGGGCAAGGAAAGAGTCTTCAACTCACGTTTTGAGCAGCTGTGCTCCCATTATCTCTACGAGCCTGTAGCATGTACTCCAGCTGCAGGGTGGGAGAAGGGGCAGGTAGAGAATCAGATAGGCTTGGTTCGAAAGCGTTTCTTCACCCCTCGTCCGAAGTTTGCTGACTACGATGAACTCAACGCCTGGCTGATGAGCAAATGCATCTCATGGGCGAAGACTCACAACCATCCGCAGATTCGTGAGAAAACCGTCTGGGAGGTATACGAGCAGGAGCGTCCATATTTGCTTAGCATCCCACGGCGCTTTGATAGTTACGCCGAGCGGCCGGCACGGGTCTCTCCGAGCTCCCTTGTCACCTTTGACAGAAACCGCTACAGCGTCGCTTGCACGGAAGTGGGCCAGACGGTTCAACTGCGAGTTTATGCCAAGCGCATCGTCGTTGTCAGCAAGGGCCGAGTGGTTGGAGATCATAGTCGCCAGTTTGGACGTGGCAAAACCATCTTTGACCCGTGGCACTATCTACCCGCCCTGGAGCGCAAACCCGGGGCGCTGCGAAACGGAGCCCCTTTTAAAGACTGGGACCTGCCCGACTCCTTGAAGGAGATTCGTGATGCTCTGAGACGATTTGCTGACTGGGATCGTCAGTTTGTCTCCATCCTGAGTGCAGTACCCACCTATGGTCTGAATGCAGTTAGCGAGGCCTGTTCGCAGGCCCTGAGGATGAAGGCGGTAAGCAAGGATGTGGTTTTGAACATCCTTGCCCGCAACCAGGACGAAGATAGCGTTCCCTGCCTCTAGTTGCCAACTAATTTGACTCTTGAAAAGGAGCCTGTGGCTGATTGCCAGCGTTATGACAGCCTCTTGGGGGAGGTGGGTCATGTTACGTAATCAAGTGCTGGAGCAGATGAAGACTCTAAAACTCCATGGCATGCTGGCAGTCTATGACGAGGTTGTTGCTGCAGGGTTAAAGGCTCGGTCAACTCCGGAGAAAATTATCCTGGAACTGCTGAAGGCTGAAATGGCAGAGCGGCATCTGAGAGGGATCCGCTACCGCATGAACCAAGCGAAGTTCCCGGTAGCCAAGGACCTGGACAGTTTCCAGTTCAAAGACTCTGCCGTCGACGAAACACAAATCCGTGCTCTGTACGAAGGAGGCTTCCTCACCACTCACCGCAATGTGATCTTTGTCGGCGGCACCGGCACGGGAAAGACACACCTGGCCATCTCGATAGCCTCCAACGTGATCCGCAACGGGGCCCGGGCAAGATTCTATAACCTGGTGGATCTGGCAAACCAACTGGAACAGGAAAAACTGGCCGGCGATGGAGGCAAGCTCACCGAAAAGCTTGCCAGACTTAACCTGGTGGTGCTGGACGAACTCGGCTACCTGCCGTTCTCAAAAAATGGAGGACAACTGCTCTTCCACCTGCTCTCGAAGCTTTATGAACAAACCTCGGTGATCATCACCACCAATCTGACCTTTGGGGAATGGCCTGAGGTCTTTGGTAACTCCAAAATGACCACCGCACTGCTCGACCGGGTAACACACCATTGTGAAATCATTGAAACGGGCAATGACAGCTGGAGAATGAAAAACAGGTCCTCGTAAACCCATGGCAACAAAACCACTCCCAGGTTATTGGGAACAACTCAAATTAACCATGTTAGGGGTGGGTCAAAATTGAACGCCTATACCGGGTCATTATTGCACGCCTATTGACA
>CBFDBW010000463.1:0-2576 GCA_965603145.1 uncultured Syntrophobacterales bacterium | reverse complement strand
ATAATTCTTTTTGATGGCTTCAATCATGGCCTCCTGCACCTCTGGCAGGAGAGGATTTGCTGCAAGGTAGTCTAAATTTATAATACTCACCGTATTACCTCCCTAATGAGCCTCGTCTAATTCGCGACCGCAGTTGGTACATACCGGAGCTTTTTCATCCGCCTCCACATCACAATAGGGGCAGTAGCAAACGTCTCCATGGCCGTGTTCGTGCTTGTCGCTTCTCTTGGGCTCTTCTCTGACTATGCCTGCTTTTCTGTCTTGATAATCCCTGATCGCCAGTTGGAGGGCATCGGCACCTAAATTGGAGCAGTGCAGTTTGTTTTTGGGGAGACCTTCCAGGGCCGCGGCTACCGATTTGTTGGTGATCTTCTGGGCCTCATCAATGGATTTTCCCTTGGCCATCTCGGTGAGAATACTGGAGACCGCAATGGCCGCGCCGCAGCCAAAGGTCAGGAAACTGATATCATCGATGTAATCATCCTTCACTTTGATATAAATGCTCATCATGTCGCCGCAAATGGGATTGCCCACTTCCCCCACCCCATCTGCATCCTTCATCTCACCCACATTTCTCGGGTTCTTGAAGTGATCCATCACTGTTGCTGAATACATATAGATACCTCCCATCCATACCTTATCAATAGTAGTTACTGATAATGTAAGTAACCATTTGCTCTTGTCAATGGTGGCCTGTGTACTGGGCAGCGAAAGGTGGATTCGGCCTGTGACCTTAATCCACCCTACGTATCTCGGCTGGCAAAAGCTGTAGGGTGGGTTAAGCGGAGCGAACCCACCTCGTATTATTTTTAATATAACACTCAGAGGGAAAGGATAAAAGGGTGGTGCTTGTGGAGCGGGATTATAGCTGGTGAATTCGTTCTGGAGTAGAAAGGCCAACACACCGTAGGTCGGATCGTTCCCGCGCTAGTCCCGCTGTAGCGAGGTTGATCCGACAAAACATGGAAAGTCTCAGAGTCGCCGGGTGAACTCCGCCGAGGCGGAAACCACCCCACTTACGCTTCAATCAACAGCATTAGCCTTATTCCCCCCATCCCCGCAACGAGAATTATATAAAAAGTTTGATAATATCAAACAAAATGTCGATTTTTTTCTTAACACCCACTTGAAAATGTCGCCTGAATTCTTAACTTTTGTATAACAAGAAAATATTACACTAGATAGTGTATTCTGCTGATTTGCTGGAGAAATGACCACGAGAAGCAGTCGCATTGGCCGAGTTGCCAGCCCTCGAAAAGACGCTTCATAAAGGGGATATGGTAATGTTTGCCAGGGCTCTGTTTCCGGCTTATCGGCAATGAGGTGAAGGTAAATGGCTGTCAAATTTCAAGACTATTATGAAACCCTGGGCGTTGGGCGAAATGCCAGCGAAAATGAGATCAAGAAAGCTTATCGCAAGCTGGCTCGTAAATACCACCCTGACGTCAACCAAGACAACGGGGCCGAGGAGAAGTTCAAGCAGGTCAACGAGGCCCACGAGGTGCTCAAGGACCCGGAAAAACGGCAGCGCTACGATCAGTTGGGCCCCGACTGGCAGGCAGGCCAGGACTTCAGGCCGCCTCCTGGCTGGGAAAATGTTCATTTTGAATTCGGCTCTGGCCCGCAAGCGGAAGCGTTTCATTTTGGCGGCGGCTTCAGTGATTTTTTCGAAACGCTTTTCGGCGGCAGCATGGGTGGCGGGGGTGGTGCCCGGGCAACACAGGCCTCCTGGGTCATGCGAGGCCAGGACCACGAAGCCCGGATAGAAATTAGTATTGAAGACGCCTATAGCGGTGCCACCCGGACGATTACCCTTCAGGGACACGAAATTGACCCTCAAGGTCAGGTCCGTCCTACGGTGCAAAATATACAGGTGAAAATTCCGCCCGAGGTTACCGACGGCAGCCGCATTCGACTGGCGGGTAAAGGTGGTGAGGGCATGGGTGGCGGTACTCCGGGAGATCTTTACCTCAGGGTAAACATCCTGCCGCATCCGCGCTATCGTCTTGACGGGCACGACCTCCACGTGGAGGTTCCTATTGCTGCTTGGGAGGCGGCTCTTGGTGGTGCGGTGCAGGTAGCGACCATGGACGGCAGCGTAAACCTCAAGATTCCTGCAGGAAGCCAAAGTGGACAAAAGCTGAGGTTGCGTGGAAAGGGGTTTTCCAAGAAAGGTGGTCAGCGGGGAGATCTTTTTGCCCGGCTTAAAATAGCAGTACCCAAGGATTTGAGTGCGAGGGAAAAAGAACTCTTTACAGAATTGGCTCAGATATCCAGTTTTGATCCGAGGAAAGAGTAGGAAGAGAGCTAGTATGAGTAGCACCCGATACCAGATTGTGCATTATAAATATGAGAGCCGGTCCGGATCGGAAAATCTGGTCACGGTGGGGGAGTTGGCAAGGCTGGCGCGGCTGCACCCGGAGATGGTGGAAAAGTTGTTGGACTGGGGACTGATAGATCCGGTGAAAGGGGAACCTAAACTATTGTTTCCCGAGACTGTAGTGCCCAGGATCTGGCGGATTATGCGCCTTCGCCGGGATCTGGGAATAAACTGGTCCGGTATTGGTGTAGTTCTC
>CBFDBW010000462.1:0-2592 GCA_965603145.1 uncultured Syntrophobacterales bacterium | reverse complement strand
GATTCCTCCAACGCTCAAAGAAGCTGCTTACACAGTCAGTTCAGCGAGAACACTGCCCAGAATCATCGAATTGTAGTATGCTCTGTGGCATATCACAATCTGACGGAATGTTCAGTGACAGAGAGCAAGGGCCTCAATTCGCCCCTTTCGTTGGTCAGGTTAAGGTTTTCCTCATTACCTCGGTGCGGTTACCAGGAGCGTTTCGACTTCAGGATGGGCATACATGCAATCTGCGCCGTTTTCTGGCTTCAATTTGAGCATAAACCATATATTGTGAACAGAAAAACTCTGTCCTCGCTGTTCCCGAAAACTCACAGGAAACCGGCGTGACGCAAAAGGGAAACAGCGGTGGTCTTGGTGGTCTCATGGAGGGCCTATTAGTACCCAGATAGCAACATTTTTCGCATATATGCCCAGGATGGCGCTTGATTTCGCCGGCACCCCGGGGACACCATCCTTCACAAGGCGAAGGGTTAGGCCTCCGCCGGAAAGAGACTAATCCTCGAAGAGAGATTGCACATTACTGACTTTTGTGTGATTGTGAGGCCTATTGAGACGGGTTGGTTAAACAGTAACAAAAAACACAAACAAATTCCAGAACACAACGATTGTATAAAATACCAAAAATGCCACCGTAATCGCATATACGGGTCTAGGTTTCGCATTATACTTAATCCATAGCAGCAACGTGGCTAAGAAGGCACCTGACACCTTTATAGCCAGAAACCCGCCGTGGCTTATCCAAGCTCTCATGAGAGGATTCACTTCTTGTCCGTACCCACCTGTCACCAAAAACTGGGTTATCAGTCCGTCCGCAACTACTATGCAAAACAGGGTGTAGAGAGTATATCTGACGGTGCGACTTTCAATATAGAAAGACTTGGGAACCTTCAATATTTTCATGTCTTTCAAATGCATAAGAACAAGAACTCTGCTGGCCAGCTTCCGAATCTTAAGGAGCGCCTACCTGAGAGTCAATAGGGCTTTGGATTGACCAAAAGTACTGGGTTCGCATTTCACAGCAGAGGCCCATGTTTGTTACCCAACAATGCTCGGTTTTGCTGGAAGATTACTCATTTTGTTGTTTTTCATTACTGTCGAACAGTCATAACGACCCGTTGACCGAAGGCTAAGTCAGTAATAGAATGGACCTACGGGATACCCTGATACTTCTTAGAGACCCCCGCAGAAGATTTCCTGACATCCGGTATGGCCCGTGCGCGGAACGGGTTTGCAGATAGAACCGAAGGAGGACAGCACGAAAACATGAGACTTCAGCCGTATCGCAAGAAGGTTCTACCGAAGGTGCTGAGCCTTTTGAATGAAGCTGAGGCGGGATCACACGAATTCATCCCCTACGGGGAGGAGAGCCTCCGGGCAGAGTTGAAAGGAGCGAGCTCAGTGCTGCTGGCCACCGACGACCAGGACCGCATCACCGGGTTCGCGTACCTGAGCCGACAGTGGTATGGTGAGACCGTCACACTGCATGTCCGGCCTGGCCCGGGGCAGTGGGAGGCCGGGGACCTGCTGCTCTCTGCTCTCGAACCGCGCAACCAAACCGACGAGTTGAGCACAGAGGTGGAAACATTCGACCATGACCGGCTTGGTTTTTTTCTGGAGAGGGGGTATCGGTCTGACACCAGCCTCTACCAGATGACCGCTGATCTTGACCATCGGCGACGCCGGCGGCGTCTGCCGGCAGGCTGCACCATTGGCAGTCTAAAGAAGGATGAGGAGGAGGCACTCATACAACTGTCAAACACCGCCTACGCCGGAGAGCGGCTCCGGCCCGGGATTCTGGCTCGGTGGCAAGCAGAGGGCCCGGATTTTGGCACGGATTGGGTTCAAGTTGCCCGATGTGACGGGCAGCTTGTGGCTAGTGTTGTAGCTCGCTCCGACCGGGAGTACAACGAGTACTTCCACGCCAATCGGGGTTATCTTGGCCCTGCGGCTACCCTCCCAAACTACCGAGGGAAAGGCCTGAGCCAGGCCCTGACTGCCCGGGCGATGAATTTCCTTCGCGAGCGAGGTATGCGCAAAGTCAGCCTATACACTTGGGAGGGGAATCAGCCGGCTGTGACACTCACGACGAACTTGGGATTCCGTGTGGCACATGAATGGAAAATCTTTAGCAAGAGGGTACGGCGATAATATTCAAGAAGCCGCACGAAACGTGGACCGAAGAGAGTGAAATCACACGTCAGCTTGTTATGTTACTCCATCACACAATGTAGCGGATTGTTCAGTCTCTAATATCCCCAACGTATCTCCACTGATCTCCAAGTGTGCCCCCAGTCCGTAGCCCCTACCCCTGCCGTATGTCCCTTGAACTTTGACATTTGGACCTTGTTTGAACTTTGGCCTTCGGCGTTTGGATTTCGTTTATCATCTCCATTCGGGTAAGACGCGACATTTTCTCCTTGTTCGAATGAGGAATTCATGCTAATTTCTGATTGTAACTCGTGTGCTACCCTGACGAATCAAGTCCCGCGGGTGAGGTTTCTCAAGACGTGACTGCAAACCAAACACAGGTTAAGAGGAAGCGCGGTGGCCAGAAAGGCAACCGGAATGCCCGCAAACATGGCTTCTATT
>CBFDBW010000461.1:0-2601 GCA_965603145.1 uncultured Syntrophobacterales bacterium | reverse complement strand
AGCCTGTCGATTCGGGTATGCACGAACTCGTTCGTGATCGTTAGGATCAATATTTTACCGAAAAACAGTGAAAAACTTTGTTTGATTGCGGTATCTAGTATTTATGGAATATTTTTCCTATTTGAAGAGGATAATCGGATAATTTAAAGTTTGCTTTTTGAAGGTGATGTGGATATCCTCCGCCATGTGTTAGCACTCATCTTAGGTGAGTGCTAACACTTTGGGAACTCATCACGCCTGGATCTGCGGTTTTACCAACAGCTGAAAAGGAGTCACAAGACATGAAACTACAACCATTGAACGATCGTATCATTGTCAAACGCACTGAAGAAGAGGAAGTCACCAAAGGAGGTATTATCATTCCCGATTCTGCCAAGGAAAAACCCATACAGGGAAAAATCTTGGCGGTGGGCACCGGCAAGGTCATGGAGGACGGCAGCAAGCTTCCCCTAGATGTCAAAAAGGGAGATACGGTACTGTTTAGTAGATATGCAGGAGCAGAAGTGAAGATCGAGGGTGAAGACTTGTTGATTATGCGCGAAGACGACGTGCTGGCAGTGGTAGAAAAGTAGGCTGCTTGCCGCAGAAATTTACCAAAACCAATTCACCACAAGATCCCTAAAAACTCCGCCATCCTGAGGCAGAGACTGTCTCTCGACCTAATCATCCACTTCTGCGGAGAGTGAAAAAAGGGATCCGGAAAAAGAAAGAAGGAGTCTAAGAAATGTCCAAAGAACTGAAGTTTCGATCAAAAGCGAGGGAGTCCCTGCTTAATGGCATAAATGCCCTTACCGATGCGGTGAAGGTGACCCTCGGACCCAAAGGCCGCAATGTGATTCTGGAAAAATCATGGGGTTCCCCTACCATCACCAAAGACGGGGTGACTGTGGCTAAGGAAATAGAGCTTGAGGACAAGTTCGAGAACATGGGCGCCCAGATGGTGAAAGAGGTGGCCAGCAAGACCTCGGATGTGGCCGGCGACGGCACCACCACAGCAACATTGTTGGCGCAAGCCATTTTCTTCCAGGGTTCTAAGCTGGTGGCAGCAGGCCACAATCCCATGGGTATCAAACGCGGCATCGACAAGGCGGTTGCTGTTGTAGTGGCAGAGCTCGAGAAACTGAGCAAGCCCACCAAGGACCAGAAAGAAATTTCGCAGGTTGGAACCATCAGCGCCAACAACGACGCAACCATAGGCAACATCATTGCCGAGGCCATGAACAAGGTTGGCAAAGAGGGTGTTATTACGGTGGAGGAAGCCAAGGCCATGGAGACCAGCCTGGAGGTGGTGGAAGGCATGCAGTTTGACCGTGGCTACATCTCGCCCTACTTTGTCACTGACCCCGAACGCATGGAAGTGGTGCTGGAGGATCCCTATTTTCTTATCCATGAGAAGAAAATAGGCAGCATGAAAGACTTGTTGCCCCTATTGGAGCAGATAGCCAAGACGGGCAGGCCACTGATGATTATTGCTGAGGATGTTGAGGGAGAGGCTCTGGCCACATTGGTGGTAAACAAGCTGCGTGGAACCTTGAAGGTGTGTGCGGTGAAGGCCCCTGGTTTTGGCGATCGGCGCAAGGCCATGATGGAAGATCTTGCCATTCTCGTTGGAGGTCAGGTGGTTGCAGAGGACTTGGGCATTAAGCTTGAGAATGTGAGCGTTAATGATCTGGGTACGGCCAAAACACTGCGGGTTGACAAAGACAACACCACCGTCGTGGATGGAGGTGGTAGCCGGAAAGACCTGGAGGCCCGTGTAAAGCTGATCCGCGCTCAGATTGAAGAAACCACCTCTGATTGGGACCGCGAGAAGCTCCAAGAACGGCTGGCCAAGCTCATTGGCGGTGTGGCGGTGATCAATGTTGGGGCTGCCACGGAGACCGAGATGAAGGAGCGGAAGGCACGGGTGGAGGATGCTTTGAACGCCACCCGGGCGGCCGTGGAAGAGGGCATTGTGCCTGGCGGCGGTGTGGCCCTGCTCCGCTGTGTTTCGGCCCTGGCAAAAGTCAAACTGGAGGGCGAGGAGCAGCTTGGAGTCGACGTCTTGAAGCGGGCCCTGGAGGAGCCGATACGGCAGATTGCCAATAATGCCGGACATGAGGGTTCGGTGGTGGTTGAGCGGGTCAAGAACGAAAAGGGAGCCTTCGGTTTCAATGCGGAGACCGAGAAGTATGAAGATCTGACCAAGGCAGGCGTTATCGATCCCACCAAAGTGGTGCGTTTTGCCCTGCAGAACGCTGCTAGTGTGGCTTCGCTGCTCTTGACTACCGAGGCCACAGTCGCCGAAAAGCCCGAGGAGACGGAATCGATGCCGGCGATGCCTGGCGGCGGCGGCATGGGCGGCGACATGGGCGGCATGGGTGGCATGGGCGGCATGGGTGGCATGTATTAATTTGCCGATTTTGCTGCCCTAATAAAGTATGTCTCTGTAAACCCACACTGCAGCTTGCAGTGTGGGTTTTTTAATTGAGACCGTCTCTAATTCTTGGCAGCTTTCTCCTTAAGTTTTGCCACCAGCACCCCGTAGGAGGAACTCAGAATAACGCTGTCGAATTGTTTTCTGTAGTTGCTAACCAGGCTTACCCCCTCGATGGAAAGGTC
>CBFDBW010000460.1:0-2602 GCA_965603145.1 uncultured Syntrophobacterales bacterium | reverse complement strand
ACCGGCATACCAAAGATACTTACCATAGATTCGGAGGAGGTTAGAAAGGCGATATCTGAACAGCTAGATACCATTATTCAAACGGTGAGGATCGCTTTGGAGCAGACCCCACCGGAACTATCTGCTGATGTGGTAGATAAGGGTTTATTTTTAGCGGGGGGCGGAGCCCTTTTAAAGAATCTTGATGTCTTGCTGAAGGATGAGACACGGCTGCCCGTAACTATCACCGATGATCCACTTACTACCGTGGTTTTGGGGGCTGGAAAGGTATTAGATAACGTGTCACTCCTAAAAGAGATTACCGGAGAGAAATGATCGAGAAGCACATTACCAAGATCGCTGAGGAACTGAACCTCATACCACAACAGGTAACAGCCACGGCTAGATTACTCGAAGATAGCGCCACGGTGCCCTTCATTGCCCGGTACAGGAAGGAGGCCACGGGCTCTCTGGACGAGGTATCTATAACCGCCATCCGTGACAGGATGACCCAACTGGAAGAATTGGACAAGCGGCGAGAGAGTATACTCAAATCACTCCAAGAGCGAGAATTGCTCACGGACGATTTAGAAGAAAGGATTCTGTCTGCCGAGACCCTGACCACGTTGGAGGATATCTACCTGCCCTACAGACCAAAACGACGCTCGCGAGCAACCATGGCACGTGAAAAAGGGCTTGAACCTCTGGCTAGAATTCTTTTCGAGCAGCAAGAGGACACGGATCCGCTCACTGAGGCAGCCGCCTATATTGACGGGGAAAAGGGAGTTGAAACAGCGGAGGATGCCCTGGCAGGGAGCCGGGATATCATGGCCGAGTGGATGAATGAAGACCAGGAGGCTCGCAAAGAAATGAGAGCCCTCTATCAGCATAAAGGGGTTTTGTGGTCGCAGGTGATTCCAGCCAAGGAGACAGAGGGTGCCAAATTCAGGGATTACTTCGATTTGGAAGAACCGGTGGCGGCAGCACCATCCCACAGGGTATTGGCGATATTTCGCGGAGAAAAAGAAGGGATTCTAAATTTGCGGGTTACTCCTTCTGAGGACGAGGCCTTAGCGCTCTTAGAGGCTATGTTTGTAAAGGGAGGGTGCCCTGCCTCCCAGGAGGTTAACGCAGCCGTGCAGGACTCCTACAAAAGACTTCTGTCCCATTCCATGGAAACAGAGATCCGACTGGAAGCCAAAAAACGGGCTGATACAGAGGCTGTAAAGATATTTGCTGAAAATCTACGCGAACTCCTCCTTGCGCCACCCCTTGGCCAAAAAAATGTCATGGCCATAGATCCTGGTATTCGAACGGGCTGCAAGGTGGCCTGTCTAGACCGCCAGGGGAAACTACTCGAGACGGCCACCATCTACCTCTTTAAGTCCGAAAACGAAAAGACATCCGCAACCGCAAACCTCAGGGAATTGTTTGATAGGTGCCAGGTTGAAGCCATAGCAGTAGGGAACGGCACAGGGGGGAGAGAGACCGAAGCTTTCGTCAAAAACCTTGATCTTTCACCACATATTCCGGTGGTAATGGCGAATGAAAGCGGGGCATCGGTCTACTCTGCTTCAGAGGTGGCAAGGGCTGAGTTTCCTGATCTGGACGTCTCCTTTCGAGGGGCAGTCTCCATCGGTAGGCGTCTCATGGATCCTTTGGCTGAGCTGGTAAAGATCGATGCTAAATCCATTGGTGTGGGGCAATACCAGCACGATGTAAACCAGCAAGAACTGAAAAAAAGCCTGGATGATGTCGTCATGAGCTGTGTGAATGCAGTGGGGGTAGAGGTAAATACAGCCAGTGAGCAGCTTCTGACTTATGTTTCAGGTCTTGGTCCGCAGCTGGCAAATAATATCATCGCCTTTCGGAATGAGCATGGAGCACTAAAATCCAGAGAGGAGCTTAAGAAAGTGCCGCGCCTTGGTGCCAAGGCCTTTGAGCAGTCAGCTGGTTTTCTCCGAATCAGAAACGGGGGGAACCCCCTTGATGCCAGTGCGGTCCATCCGGAGTCTTATGGTGTTGTTGAGGCCATGGCTGTGGATCTTGGTTGCGAAGTGACGGATTTGCTCAAGGATGAAGCACTTAGGGAAAGAATTGATCTGTCCAGATACACAACAAATAAGGTAGGCATGCCCACGCTTATCGACATCCTTGCGGAGCTGGCCAAACCCGGTCGCGACCCCAGGGAGAGGTTTGAAAGTTTCAGCTTTGCAGAGGGCATAGAGAAGCCCGAGGACCTGCAGCCCGGCATGAGGCTTCCAGGGGTGGTCACCAATGTTACAGCCTTTGGTGCTTTCGTGGATATAGGGGTACACCAAGATGGCCTGGTCCATGTAAGCGAATTGATGGACAGGTTTGTTAAGGATCCCCATAAGGTGGTCAAAGTCAGCCAGAAGGTGACCGTGACAGTACTGGAAGTGGATCTTGAAAGAAAACGAATTTCTTTATCTATGAGAGAGAAATCAAATGTGCCTGATAGAGGGACCAAAAAAATTCAGCCGCGAAATAATATGAAGCAAAAGGCGCAAAGGCCTAAGAAGCATGAACGCGGATCTTTCAATAATCCTTTTGCTAAAGCATTCAATAAGAAACCCTAAGTTTTTGGAGGGAGGATACACAG
>CBFDBW010000459.1:0-2613 GCA_965603145.1 uncultured Syntrophobacterales bacterium | reverse complement strand
CGATTGCGTCCCTTTTTCTTGGCGCGGTAGAGAGCTTTGTCCGCCGCCTGGATCACCTGGGCCGGACTACCATATCGTTCGTTCCGTTCAGCTACCCCGATGCTTATGGTGACCTTGACTCTTTTTCGAGGTCCCCCCACCCTTTTCGAGTTCTCCGGCTTCTTGCGGCGTCGATCACCACCGCGCACTATAAAGCGGGTCTTTGCCAGTTCTTTTCTCAATCTCTCAAGATGGGGTGTAGTTTCGCTAACGCTCTTTCCTGGAAAGACAACAGTGAACTCCTCACCACCGTAACGGTAGGGCTTACCCCCGCCAGAGACCTGGGCGAACCTTGAGGCTACCAAGCGTAGAACCTGGTCACCAACGTCGTGCCCGTACCGGTCATTGAACTTCTTGAAAAAATCGATATCAAGCATTGCCACGCTATAGTTGCCCGTTAGTTTGAGAAGGGCCTCGTCCAAAGCTCGCCTTCCAGGAATCCCGGTTAGCTCATCCCGAAATGCCATGCTGTGGGAGGTCTCAATCACGGAGACGACGAGTACCAGACCTGCAGTGGCGAAGTAGATGGTGGAAACATCCCCAATCTCTCCTACAGCCAGAGCAAAGAACACTGATAGCACTGCCCAAAAAAAACCATTCTCTATGACGGTCTCACGCTGGATCAAACGCATAGCCAGGAGAAAGAAAGCCACGCCGAAGGCCAATATGGCAGGAAGAGCCAGAGGCAAATCTGAGAAAGCGCTACCGCTACCGGGTTGGTAGTCGAGATAACCGGCTACACCTAGCTGAGGGAAGAAATATATGACGTAAACGAGTACTACTTGAAGAAAGATGATACCCAAACGGACAAGGCCGCGTAAATTAGCGATTCCCCGTTCCTGGGTGAAAGATAGGGCCGCAAGATTCAGCGGCAGCAGAAAGGCAATGGCATTGTAAACTGAAAGTCCCACCCCTGCTGGGCCAGAGCTCCCACTGGAAAAGTACAGCAACGTTCTATCGGCAAGAGCCAGAATCAGAATAGCGAACACCAAACGGCTGCGATTGAACCGCCAGCCGAGCAATATCCCGGCTGTCGCCACAAGATATGGATAAATGTGCACGAGAGATGACACAGATTTTTCGAGCGAATTAATCTGCAACAGGATCACCGTTGCGAAAAAGACTAGCCCGCCGGGTACGACCAGGGAGAACAGCGATCTTATAACCACTGAATTCAACGGACTAAATTCCTTTCATAAGAGAAGTGGTTGATGGTAACATGTTCTCCTAGCTGACATTTCGGCCAATGTAGAGACCTGGGACTGGTGGGGTGCGATGCAATCCGCATGCCGAAAAGGCTTGGTTTGAGATTCAGGGATTGAGGGATGGAGATGTGGGATGTAGGATTGTGGATTGGGGAGGGCAAAGGGCATGGAGCATAGAGCATGGGGTAAAAGATTTGATATGCTTGATTTAAGCTATTTAATCAATTTGAACGACTTGAACGATTTCTACGAATCAACTAATTAACGACTTTAGGGATTTGAGATATTCGATGGTTGCAATTTCTTGGAAGTGTGTTGCCATAAGGTGAGAAGCCGAACAGCAAGCATGGCCGTGATCAAGCGTGGAACCCAGAGCCAGAAAGCGTTTAGTCCCAAGGCCAAGAACAGAGCAGGATCCTCAACCAGAGCGTGATTAATGCCGATGGAAAGGTGGAGTCCCTCCAGTTCTTCCCTTCCCAAGTGCCCCTCTTTGGCCTCCTCAACGATCACAGCCGCACCGTAAGCTAAGCCGAAAATGGCCGCGGTCATCCAGAGAATCCCTGCTTTCTCACTCAGTCCCAGACATTTCAGTAAAGGCCGGCTCAGTTTGACAATTTGGTTTATCCAGCCAAGGCTCTTCAGTACTTCCAAGAGAATCAACAGGGTCATAATAATCACAAATATCTTCACACAAAGCTGGGACATGGCCAGGAGCCACTTCCCCAGCATGGCACCAAAAGACTGCGACACAGAAACAGATGTCTTGGCAACGAGAGCGGCTGTTGGGGTAACATCCAGAAAGCGAGCCGCAACCATAACCGTCATGGTAGCGGCTATCAAGCGAAAGAGAGTAGCTTTCAAGGGATGGAGTCCTGATTTTCCCTGGATGACCCCTTCCTGAATCAGATTGTGGGCAATGAGAAGGAAGATGGCGATGAGAGTCATCTGCCCCTTGGTAAAAGGCAGAACTACCATGGCGGCAATTGCACCATAGATTCCGGTAAGCGTTCCGATCAGCAGAGGAAGAGCGGCCATAGCCGGCAAGCTGAGCAGGCTCATGATCGGCTGGATGAGGAAATTACCTTTTTCTATCCAGCCGCTCCAGGCCAGCACAGCGGTCAGCAAGGATATGGGAACCAGAATCTTCATCATCCAGACAAAACCGCTCCACCCCTTGCGGGCGCCAGCCAAGAAACCGTCTTTCAGGAGAATTCGCCGAGTTTGCATGGTACGTTCACTACCTACCGAAAAAAACTACGTCCCCATAAATAAAGTCGCCCCCCACTTCTGTACCCTAGCCCGGATATTCCATGAATCACTTACTGCGACCACGGATATGGCCGTCCTTCCTGGCGTCCTCGGGTGTCGG
>CBFDBW010000458.1:0-2616 GCA_965603145.1 uncultured Syntrophobacterales bacterium | reverse complement strand
CCGGGACCATAAGCTTTTTCGTAAGGGATGTATTCGATCGCGGATTCGCTGCCAGCCATCTCTTTCACCAGCAGGGCAAGATCTTTAATGGTAACCTCCTCGGTGCCGCCTACATTGACAACCAGTCCCTCCGCCCGTGGTTCGACCATCAGGCCGATGAGCGCTTCCACCACATCGGCAATGTGGGTGAAACTGCGCGACTGACTACCATCACCGTGAACAACTATAGGCTTGTTAATGAGGGCTTTCTGGACAAAATTGGGAATAACCATGCCGTACTGACCGGTCTGCCTGGGACCAACGGTATTAAAAAGGCGGGCAACTACAACCGGCAGCTTCTTTTCTTCGTAATAGGCTAGGGCCAGGAATTCATCCAGCGCTTTTGAACAAGCATAAGCCCAGCGCCTCTTGGTGGTGGATCCCATGAGCCGGTCAGTATCTTCGGTGAGCAGGGAGCAGTTATCACCATCCATTACCTTGCCATAGACCTCGGAGGTGGAAGCGATGAGAACTTTCTTCTTGTGACGATTGGCCAGCTTTAGCACCATCTCCGTACCCTTGACGTTGGTCTCCAGGGTTTCCACCGGGCGGTTCATAATCTGCTTAACTCCCACCACCGCGGCCATATGATAGATTTGATCGCACTTGAAAACCAGTTCGTTCATTACCGCTTCGTGAAGGACTGTATCCACCACCAGGTGAAAGATCGGGTTATTTTGGAGATGGTCCACGTTTTTCAGAGAACCAGTGGAAAGGTCGTCTATTGCATACACTTCTTCGCCCATCTCCAACAATTGATCAGCCAAATGAGAACCAATAAAACCTGCACCGCCAGTAATCAGTATCTTCATGCCTTCTCCTGAAGTCTCCCTCTGTTCGAGGCGGCGTTATCCTAAATGTATCCGAGAGCGCCTATTATACACAAAAGGGGATTTTGTCAAATAGCTGTTGCTATGCATCCAGAATTAGTATCTTTCAAATCAAAACTTCTCTATTCCGTCTATGATTTGTCATCTCTGGGCAAGAGCGACTGGTACAGTTTGTCGATATCAGAAACTAATCTCTCCATAGTGTGCTTCTCTAGAGCGTACTCCCGTCCTCGCTTGCCCATTTCTCTGCCTTCTTCCGGATGATCGAGCAAGTATTTGAGCCCGTTGGCAAACCCATTTACATCACCTTTTTTTACTAGGAGTCCTCGCTCACAAATTTCAAATTCCGCTTCACTCAGTTCCGCATTCCGAAATTGTCCTTCGGACTCCCACCCTTCGGGCGGGTTCCCGGTTTCACGATCCGAGATTAACTCTCTGACTCCCCCCACATCCGTTGCTATAACAGGCACTTCTGCTGCCATTGCTTCGATCACCGCTACTGGCGTGCCTTCATTGTCGGAAGTCAAGGCCAGTATATCCAGGTCTGCATAAAACGATTTTAAGTCTTTTATCCACCCGGTAAATAGTACTCGGTCTGTCAATGCCAGCTCTCTTGTCATCTCTTCTAGATCTTTACGTAACTCTCCGTCGCCCACAATGAGAAAACTGGCTCGTATTTCTCTTTTCTCTGCCAGAAGAAATCTAATTGCTTCAAGGAATAGACTGTGATTCTTGATCGAGGTCAGGCGCCCCACAATCCCCACAAGACTTTCCCCATTCTCGGATAGCCCAAGGTCTGATCGCAATTTACCCCTGCTCTTACTTACTTGAGTAAATTGGCCCAACTCAAAACCCAAGGGTATTACCCGATACTGCTCCGGACGGCCTACGCCAAATTTCCAGCAGAGTTCCTCTTTCTGCTGCTCACTAACAACCACAATAGCATCGGTACATTTTGCCAGAATCTTCTCGATCAGCTGAAATAGCTTTGATTTGAATCGAGAAAAGTAGCCATGTAACACATGACCGTGAAAAGTGTGAACCACCTTACATTTCCCGTTGTTTATTGATTCTCTTTGCCCTTGAGTTCCCTGCCATCGAAACGTCCTCCTCACTAAGCCTTGTGCCCTGTGCCTTGCGCCCTGCGCCGTGTTGTAAACTGCGGCCGCCATCCGCCCCACAGCCCCCGCCTTTGCCGTGTGCGTGTGAACAATATGGGGCCGCAAAGCAAACATCAAACGTAGAATGCGAACAAATACCCGCAGGTCGGCTAAAGGTTGAAGGCTGCTGCCTAGGTTGGGGATAATGACCGGTTTTACTCCTTCGGCCTCGGCCAGATAGCTCATGTCACCCTCTTCAGGCCCAACTTGGCCGGCTGCAAGGAGGGTCTCATAACCCAAATCCTCCATCCTGCGACTGAGAAGAATAGTGTGAATCGCCGGCCCGCCGATATTTAGACGGGCTATGATGCGCAGTACTTTGATATTTTCATCAGAAGAAGGGGGTGAGCTCATAGTTCTCTAATCTGCAAATTTCTGAAATTTACGAAACCATAACCTTGCCCATCCTTCCAGCCCCCCAATCAGAATGGGAAGAAAGTAGACATACCGTAACCGATATAAGGCCCCTATATTTGTCACCACTAAACTCGTCAGTACGACCAGAGTGAGAGTGTATACCAGCATCCAGATCCGAATATGTGGAGCAACAGTTTCGCTAAACAAAAAATACACAAATCCCGGCAATA
>CBFDBW010000457.1:0-2619 GCA_965603145.1 uncultured Syntrophobacterales bacterium | reverse complement strand
TGCAACGTTAGGGTTTACTCTACAGGTTGCCCATGAGGATTCACCGTAAGAACAGGAACTGGCGACTTTTTCACAATCCGGTTGGCGACGCTTCCAAAAAGAGCCCGTTCAATACCCTTTTTCCCATGGGTGCCAATTATTAGTAGATCAATCCCTTCGAGCTCCACGTATTTCAAAATCTCTCCAGCGGGGTCTCCAAAGGCAACTTTAACCTTGCAAGAGTCAGTCATGAAGAAGGCTTCCATGAATTCTCGCAACTTTTCCTCGCCTCTCCTTGCAACTTCAGCTTCAATACTCTTGATGGTGGCGTCAGGCAGATGGAGGCTGGCAAAGTGCTCGAAGACTCGGACCACGAACAGGAGATGAACTTCCGCTTCGAACTTCGTCGCCATCACACTAACATAGGGAGCGATTTGGGGGGAAGCGTGGGACAGATCCACAGGAAATAAAATTTTATTAAAGAAATGCATGGCACCCTTCTTCTAAGCCGTTTCAAAACACTTGGAGAAATTAACCGGTACCAGAAGCTTTATAATTTCCCGGCACGAGCCCAGTGTACATATATCTCCAAATTCGGCGCTCTCGTCATAGTTTCTACTTTTCTCCAGTCTCAATAACGACATCTTCTTGCGGTACACATAAAACCGGGCAGGGGAGAAGACGCACTACCCTCTCAGCCGCACTGCCGAAGAAGATCTTGTCTATCTGGCCGTTTCCCACCCTGCCATGCCCACCCATGACAATCATATCTGCGCCAAGTGCTTGCGCC
The DNA here is from genome assembly GCA_965603145.1 of uncultured Syntrophobacterales bacterium. GTDB lineage: Bacteria > Desulfobacterota > Syntrophobacteria > BM002 > BM002 > BM002. The sequence goes on along the minus strand of CBFDBW010000457.1, from coordinate 1,850 downwards.
CTGAGAGCAATGGCCTGAAATGGAATGCCTACCATTATAATCTTTTCGGCTACTAGCCCTTCCGAATTGTTGTTAGCCAAGAATCTCTCGAGATTTTTCTTCGCCTGCAAGCTTAGCTTCTTGCTGACCTCATCCTCTGACTCACCATTGAGTTCAGCAATCTTCTCCACGTATCTCTTGTCTACAACGTGAATCATATTTATTCTGGCGGAGAACTTTGTTGCCATGAGCTTTGCATATCTAAACGCTGTCTCAGAGCACCTGGAGAAGTCAACCGGCACTAGAAGCTTGTGTAATTTCATACTGCAATCCCCCTACTCTCTTTCGAAGTCCCCCTCTTTCTTCACGGCACGATCCATAGAGCGAACCCTGCGGCGCGGTGCAGCACCTTGGTGGTCACTCGACCCAAAAAGAACTCGTGCACTTTGGAAAGCCCCCTCCGTCCCATAACGATGGTGCCGTAGTTCCCTTCCTTTGCTTCCTTGAGGATGTCACCTGCGCGGGTTCCGCTCTGAAATGTATATTTGCTGGAGATCCGGACTGCGTCCACCCCAGCCTTCTCAAGTCGCTTCCTGTAAGCAGCAAACATTTGCTGGACATCCCTCTCCAGCTCTTTTACAATTTTTATTTCTATCTCTGCGCCCCGGGGGCTAGAAATATCCAGGAAGTCCATTCTAAATTCTCGAACTACATTGAACAGTTTTACCTCGGCTCCGTTGGCAACGGCGAAGGTGCTGGCGTAATCCACCGCCTTGCGGGAATTATCAGAATCATCGACGGCAAGGAGCATCTTTTTGGAGCGGATATCGCCCCCAACCACCCACACAGGAGTATTTTCAACTCCCTGGACAATCTTTAAGGAAACAGAGCCGAGGAAAATGTCTTCCAGTTTGCTCAAGCCCCTCCTTCCCACCACAACCGCGTCATAGCCTCTGGAGCTTTCTGCAATGATGTCACGGGCAATGCCCACCCGTCTCTCCTGAATAATCACTCTCACATCATCTTCTCTGAAATTGGCTCCCAGCAGTAGACTCCTGGCTTCATCCAGAAAATCCTGGGCCGCCTTTTTCTCGGTTTTTTCCCACACAGTGTGTTTCGCCCGCATTTTCCTCTTGAAAAATTCGGCTTTTTCCAGATCCTCGAATGGTTCAGGCGCTGTGGTCATTACATACATCAGGTTTACCCTTAGGTCTGCCGGGGGAAGGTTCAGGGCTACATATCTCACCGCATTGAGTGAATGCGTTGACAGGTCCACGGCAATCAGAATCTTCTTGAAACTGCTCATATCTCGCTTCCTTGCTAGTAGGATGTTTGAGGTCAATCGTCAGCCTGATTCGATGACCTTGTCATTCAGGAATCCGCCTCTGGCGGACCTGCCTGCGGCGGGGAATCCAGGCTGGTCGGCTGACCAGAACCGCTTGCTTCGATCGCTTTTTGGATGGCCATTTTCAGTGCAGACAGATCGAATGATTTGACCACGTAATAATCTGCAGCAATAGACTTCTGGTCGTCTTTGTAAGTGTCGTAGGCAGTGCATAAAATAACCGGTAGGTCGTGATGTTTATTGCGGATCTCCTGGAGCAGGTCAAGGCCATCATAGTCGCCGAGTCTGATGTCGAGAACCACTACCTCTGGCTGAAGACTGTCGATGGTTTTAAGGAGCTCATGTCCCGTTGCTGTCGTCCAGACCTTATGGCCTTCATCTCCTAATTCCTCTGAGTAAAACCGACGGATGTGCTCCTCATCATCCACCACCAGGATTCTTGCCATGATACTTCCTTCTCAAGCTAGGAAAATCGAGCCTTCCTGGCGCAGACAGTCCTTGTGAAAGAACCAATACATTGACTCTT
>CBFDBW010000456.1:0-2624 GCA_965603145.1 uncultured Syntrophobacterales bacterium | reverse complement strand
CGGCAACTCGGGCAAAAAGTCATTGGCTTCGGTACACGGCATGTAATAGAGGCCATGGTAACGGCCCTGCGCATCGGCTTCACCAGTTCTACCTGCCATGACGTTGGTGTCGACGTAGACGGGGTAGGCCGGATCAGCAACAGCGATAATATTATCCACCGCAAAGATTTCCTGAATATTGCCACTGTCGCATTTGGAGCCGTCACTGACAAAGACTTCGTCGGAATCGAGACGAACGGATCTGGCCTGGTAGTCATTTGCTAAGATAAGATCTATGAGAAACTGATACCCTTGCTCGGGGCCGTATCCCCGAAAGGTTTCGGGTTTGCCCATCTCGCTAACGGCCTGATGCAAAGAATCGATGACCGCAGGTGGGAGGGGCTGGGTGACGTCACCGATGCCTAATCGGATTATTTCAACTTCAGGATTTGCATCGGTAAAAGCCTGAACACGACGTGTTATTTCAGGAAAAAGATAACCAGCTTTCAACTTCAGATAGTGCTCATTTACCAGCGCCATACAAACTCCTCCTTGGTGCAGATTCTCTTTAATGGGGCTCAATGATACAGACTTTGGCCCTGGAAGGAAAGGGTCAATTAGCAGCAAAAAATGATCTACCTTTAATCTGTGGAGTATGAGAGAAATGTTCCGAGGCGCAGGTTAAAAATTTCTCTCAATAACCACCTTCGGGCTTCAACATTGAGCTAGTTTGTGGCTATGAGGAGCCTTTCTATCAGCCAATGTTTCACGTGAAACATTGGCTGATAGAAAGGCGGTATTTCTCTTTAAAAATTGGAAGCGGTGTGCTATTGTGTGCCAGCACTTTGAGGTTGGACCGAACCGGAGCCATCACCCTGCAGGTAGAGGCCACTCTTAAGCTAACTCATTAGGATGACAAGAATTGTCAGCAATTGCGCTAAGGCGGTAGAATAGCAAATATAACCTCCTCATTGCCAAGGTGGGGAGGATATAATACAGGACAATAGCGGGTACGGCAGGTTATAGAATATGGCCAAGATCATTGCCATCGCAAATCAGAAAGGGGGAGTGGGAAAGACTACCACTTCCGTAAATCTCGCGTCCTCGCTGGCCGTGGCTGAACGACGCACCCTACTTGTGGACTGTGATCCACAAGGAAATGCCACCAGCGGCTTGGGTGTCCATCGAGGACAGATAGAGAAAGACCTCTATCAGCTCCTCATCAACGAGACTGAACCCTCGGAAACTGTCTGTACAACAGCTTTACGATATTTGCATCTCATTCCTGCAACCAGAGAACTCATTGGCGCCGAGATTGAACTGCAGGTTCTCGAGGCGAGAGAAAAGATATTGGGTCATGGTCTCAGCAGCATGGTCTCCCAGTATGACTACATTATTCTGGACTGCCCACCTTCGCTTGGATTACTTACCGTCAATGCCCTGACAGCCGCCAAGACAGTGATAATCCCCCTGCAATGTGAGTACTACGCCATGGAGGGGTTGAGTCAGTTGCTTAGGACCATTCAGTTGATAAAAAGAACGCTCAATCCTGGCCTGGGTATTGAAGGTATCTTGCTTACCATGTTCGACAGCCGGAACAATCTCTGTCACCAGGTTGCAAGTGAGGTCAGAACTCACTTTAAAGGGCGGGTGTTCAAAACGGTGGTACCCCGGAACGTTCGACTGAGCGAGAGTCCTAGCCATGGTAAGCCTGCCCTCCTCTATGATGTAAATTCAAAAGGAGCCCGGGCGTACTTGGAACTGGCAAAAGAAATGATCAGGCGAGAGGTAAATGGTAATGCTTAGGTTCTTTGGGCTGGTCAATTGAGACTGGGGCAAGATGCTGTAGGAACTAGAGCAACCAGACAACACCGAAAAAAATAGGTTAGAAAGGCTATGGAGCGAAGCAGCAAAAAGAAAGGATTGGGCAAAGGGCTGGGGGCGCTTATTCCTGACGCTGACCTTTTTGCACGCACTGGTGATCAATTTTTCTACTGTGGAATTGAGGATATCACCCCCAATCCCTACCAGCCGCGGCAAAATGTTCGGGATAAGGCCTTCAAGGAACTGGTGCACTCTGTCCGTGAAAGGGGCATACTGCAGCCCCTCTTGGTGAGAAGCACAGAAGGAGGATACCAGTTAATAGCAGGGGAAAGGCGATGGCGGGCTGCACAGGTGGCTGGGCTACAGCGGGTCCCTGTAATTATAAAGGAGAGCGTTGAGCCAGAGTCATTTGAACTAGCTCTCATTGAAAACATTCAGAGAAAAGATCTTAATCCCATCGAGGAAGGAGAGGCCTACAGAAGACTCCACCAGGAGTTTCAATTAAGCCAAGAGAAAATAGCCAAAAAGATAGGGAAAGACCGCTCCACTGTGGCCAATATGATTCGTCTGCTGAAATTGCCTGACAAGATCCGTAATGACATAGTGGATGGGGTGTTGAGCATGGGGCACGCTCGAGCACTGCTGGCTTTACCTGCTGCAGATGCACAACTGCGAGCTAGGAATACCATTGTCAAACGAAGCCTTTCCGTGCGGGAAACAGAAAAGTTGATCCAGGCTCTGCTGAAGAAAAAGAAGAAAGTGAAAGCTGCAACGCCGCTTGACAGTCATGAACGCGCCATTATCGATCGACTTATTCGTCA
>CBFDBW010000455.1:0-2631 GCA_965603145.1 uncultured Syntrophobacterales bacterium | reverse complement strand
GGCTGCTAGCGGAAGGCACTGCCACTATTGTAGCCATAGACCATACCTGGAAGGCAAGACCGTTGCCGGAGGTTGTGGCGGAGAAGCTGCGCTAAGCGAATAGCGCGGCGAGAGAGGGATACGGCACTGATGAATTCTATTCCTTTTCTCGCATTTCTCGCATTTGCCCTTTCTCGCGTCTTTGGTGTAGTCCTTAGTGCTATTGTCTAGTAATTTACTCTGACTGCCAGCTGATTATTTCTCTATGCCCTATGCTCTATGCCCTATGCTCTATGCCCTATGCCTTCAATGACACAGTTGTTATGCAAGTTAAGGAGCACGTATGGCCAACTTTAAAGTAAACAAGACTATTCAGGAGATTAATGAAAAGATCAAGCGGGGCCAGGCAGTGGTGGTTACTGCCGAGGAAATGATCGACATTGTGAAGAAGAAGAGAGCGGTGAAGGCGGCTAAGCAGGTGGACGTGGTCACCACCGGGACCTTTGCTCCTATGTGTTCTTCAGGTGCTTTCATTAATTTTGGCCCTGTCAGCCCGCCGATCAAGGCATCGAAGGTCTGGCTCAATGATGTGCTGGCCTACGCCGGAATCGCTGCTGTTGATATCTATATCGGAGCTACAGAGCCAACTGAAGAAGATCCACTCAATAAAATTTATCCCGGTGCCTTTGTATACGGCGGCGGCCACGTGATAGGTGATCTGGTGGCTGGAAAAGCAATCAAATTGAGAGCAGAGGCCTACGGTACGGATTGTTACCCGCGTCGACAGTATGAAAAGAAAATACGGCTCAAGAATTTGAATCATGCTCTATTGTGCAATCCAAGAAACGCATATCAGAACTATAACTGTGCTGTTAACCTTTCCAAGAAAACCATCTACACCTACATGGGTGTGCTCAAACCGAATGCAGCCAACGCCAACTATTCCTCTTCCGGTCAGTTGAGTCCTCTTTTTAACGACCCGCTTTACCGAACTGTGGGCCTAGGGACGCGTATATTTTTGGGAGGCGCACAGGGTTACGTCACCTGGCCAGGCACACAGCATCGTCCCCGGGTGGATAGAGGCGACAATGATACTCCTTTGGTGCCTGCAGGCACTCTCATGGTCATAGGGGATCTGAAGCAGATGGATCCACGCTGGCTGTTTGGGGTGAGTATACTTGGTTACGGTTGCTCCCTGGCGGTTGGTCTCGGAGTGCCAATCCCAATACTTGATGAGGAGATGGCGCGCTACACTGCGGTGTCCGACGAAGAGCTTTTTGCCCCGATTGTAGACTACAGCGAAGATTACCCCAAGGGCATCGGCAAAACCCTAGACCAGATAAGCTATGCCAAACTGAAGAGCGGCTCCTTCCGCTTCAATGGGAAAGAGGTGCAAGCAGTGCCGCTCTCGAGCTTGCCAAGAGCGAGAGAGATCGCCGAGACCCTGAAGAAGTGGATCAGCAAAGGAGAATTTCTACTGGGTGAGCCGCAGCACTTCCTACCGACTGCGTAGCTATCGAAACGGAGACGCGGAGACACGGGGACACGGAGAAGAATTTGATCGGCTTTAATATATTTGTTCTAATAATGACCATATTATCGCCGTGTCGCCGCTTCACTTGGACTGAGTAGTCATGGAGAAAGATCTTGGACAAACACCTTAAAAGACTAAGAAAAATTCTCCGCGACCTCGACTCGATTCTCGTTGCCTTTTCTGGTGGAGTGGACAGCAGTTTCCTTCTCCACGTTGCTCACGAAGTCTTGGGAGATCAGGCCCAGGCCATCACATTTGTGTCGCCGTTTCTTTCAGGTATTGAACGAGAGCGCGCCACTTTTTTTTGCGAGGAGCAAGGCATAAAGCAAATAATCCTTGAGGCGGATCCGCTGGAAGTGGAGCAAATACGCTCCAATCCGCCGGATCGTTGTTACCATTGCAAAAGACAGCTTTATTCTGAAGCGCTTGCCCAGGCCCGAAAAATGGGCATTCCTCACCTGGTCGACGGAACCCAACTGAGTGACGCCAGTGATCACCGGCCGGGCCACCGGGCCCTCGAAGAGTTGGGGATCCGCAGTCCCTTGGTAGAAGCGGGCTTGAACAAAGAACAGATCCGGCTACTCAGTAAGGAGTTAGGCTTATCTTCTTGGAATCTTCCTCCCATGGCCTGCCTTGCCTCTAGAATTCCTTACGGTACACCGATTAGTCCCCAGGTCCTTGCCCGAATTGAAGCCGCTGAAGAGTTGCTTTTTAACCAGGGCTTTCACCTGGTGCGGGTAAGGGACCACCATCGCATGGCTCGCATCGAACTCTCACCCGAAGACATTGAAAGGCTCAGCGATGGGGACCTGCGCGATCGCTTGGTGAACCATTTCAAGTCTCTGGGTTTTGTGGCTGTTACCCTGGATTTGGAGGGATATCGAACTGGCAGGCTGAACGAGTTAATAAAAGAGGAAAAACCTTCCGGGCGGGGATAAACCCCGCCCCTACGATCATTCATTTGATCGCGACCAGGAGGTCGCTCCTACAGGTATTATTCATCTTGTAGGAGCAACGTCTACGTTGCGATTTATCCAGTGTTGTTCTACTGTAGGAAAAAATGTAGGGGCGGGGTTTACCCCCGCCCGTTCAGTTTCTGTGCTCGCCCAGCGTCAGTT
>CBFDBW010000454.1:0-2635 GCA_965603145.1 uncultured Syntrophobacterales bacterium | reverse complement strand
TGGTTGTAATGTGCCACAGTTCGAAAGAAAGTCTGCGATTGATTTCCAAAAGGTCGTGAATCAGTTTGTTCATGTGCATCCTCCGGCTCGATTACCTGATTCTCCAACCACGCCTGCCAAGGATGGGGAAAATCAGCTCTTTTATTAAGCAAGAATCATGCTTAAGACTGAGTCGAAATGCAATTTTAGGATTGCAGTCTATCCAAACCTCTCCTTTCGCATGGTATTCTATAAAAAGAGCAGACGGGGTGGTTTTGCCAGGAGTAACGCTTGACAAAACGCTTGTGCGGAACAATATTTTGGCAGTAGATGTTATCGGTGCTTCTGTGAGAGCAACGTTGGGATAAGGAACTGGGAATGACAGAAAAAGAGTGTGAAGATAATAAAGGTTGTGAAGCCTGCGATCTTGCGAACAAATGCTCTTCTGGCGAAAAAACAGAGCATGAGCAGAAAAGGTTACGGGAGAAACTTTTCAGCATTCGCCACAAGATTATGGTCATGAGCGGTAAGGGTGGCGTGGGGAAAAGTACCGTAACAATCAACTTGGCTGCTTCTCTGGCTCTCAGGGGTCATCAAGTCGGAATTCTTGACGCTGACATTCACGGTCCGGATGTACCGAAAATGCTTGGTATAGAGGGTCAGCGCTTGACCGGCAGCGGTGACGGTGTCAATCCGGTAGAAGTATTCGAAGGTTTTAAAGCAGTGTCCATGGCCCTTCTCTCACCCGAGCCTGACAAGGCTATCATCTGGAGGGGGCCGCTCAAGCATTCCGCTATCAAGCAGTTTCTCGGCAATGTGAATTGGGGTGATCTAGACTTTATCTTCATTGACCTGCCTCCTGGAACAGGTGATGAACCCCTCAGTGTTGCCCGGCTCATCAAGGAGGTGGATGGTGCCGTGATCGTGACTACCCCGCAGGATGTTGCCCTTCTGGACTCGCGCAAGGCCGTCAGTTTCAGCAGGCTGATAGAAGTGCCGGTGTTGGGCATTGTTGAGAACATGAGTGGTATGGTGTGCCCACACTGCAATGAAAAGATAGATCTATTTAAGATAGGAGGAGGTGAGCAGGCAGCCGGGGAGCTGGGGGTGGTATTCCTTGGACGCATACCCATCGATCCTAGTGTCGTACACCAGTGTGATGCAGGACGGCCACTGGTGGCAGAACCCAGCGAGTCGGCGGCTAAGACCGCATTTGCTGAGCTTGTTGGGAAGCTCCTCGATCGATTGGAATGGTCAGAGGAGGAGGCAGGTTCGGTTCACTAGTGCTGAGGTCTGCCGCATTTGAGGACCTACGACAGGCTCCACGGGCAAATAGTGAAAAATCTCTCTTGAATCCTTGACAATGATCACGTAATATACGCCATGATTTCTTTTGAGCCGAGATACTTTGGCACTTATTTGGATGCTATGGAGGAAAGCGATGAGTGAATTTGAAGAGGTATGCTACACCAGGGAAGGAGCAATTGAGAAGGCAATTGAAATGGAGAAGGAAAGCTTCGATGTGTATCGGAAAGCTTACGAGATGGTCGAAGAGAAGCGGGCCAGGGAGTTGGTAAAAGAGCTGGCTCTCGAAGAGCTGGAGCACAAATATACCCTGGAGAAAGCCTTTCTCGAAGAAGAGATCGCCCTACACGAAGCTGGTGTGGAAGAGGGCCCAAGCATGGAATTGACCATGCTGCTTCAGATAAAGTCTCTGGATGAGGATTCCACCTCCCAGGACGTAATGATATACGCTATCCACGAAGAAAAACGTTCAGTGGATTTCTACGGCAAAATGGCGCAGGCCTGTGTGGGTGCACCCATGGAGGCTATGTTCCGTCGACTGCAACAGGATGAAGGCAAGCATCTTGCCAGCCTGGAAGAACTGTACGAAAGTATTTACATGCCAGAGATGTAGTAAAGATCTAGCGGGGCTTGGTCAGTTGTCCGTTGGTTCAACGGACAACTGACATGTTTACCCCCTGGCACATCATTCCTCCAGCTTTGGCCGTGCAGCCCCAAATGTGCTTCCTGTCCCTTACAGGACTACCACCACATATTCTTTCCTCGCGACCGACGAGTCTCTCCTTATAACCCTTCCAGAAACCGCAGATAGCGTAGGCAGTTGATTTCCCAGAAATAATTCTTATATTTCTCGCAACACCGTCTTTGACGAAAAAAAGGAGATATGCGCAGATGGCATCTATGCAAAAGATCCGTTTCACTTTGATTGGTTGCTTGGTAATTGCCGGTGTCCTGTGTTTGTCTTCTTTTGGTGCGGCAGCTTCACTACCCCGGCACCGTATAACAATTTCGTTCGACCTCCCAAGTCATCGGATCTATGGAACCGTGGATGCCACCATTGCGCAAAGTGTGCGAACAATATTGGTCGGCAAGGGCCTACGTATAACCACGTTTTCGATAAACGGTGAAGCCGCGGTGGCAAAGGTGGAAGATGGGCGCATCAATCTCCCTTCCCATCCGGATGGCACCCATGTTCGAGTGGAGTATGAGGGAGATTTTTCTGATGACGAGGGCCGGGATGCTATGAACTTAATTGGTGCAAAAGGGGCTTTTTTACTCAGTGGCTGGTATCCGGCTGCTGAGGCTGAGCTCGCCCATTTTGCCCTGGAAGCAAGGGTTCCTAAAGGCTTCC
>CBFDBW010000453.1:0-2635 GCA_965603145.1 uncultured Syntrophobacterales bacterium | reverse complement strand
GGCGCGGCCACTTTCCGGTAAGCACCCTGGCGGCTTCCTGTGCCACGCTCAATCTGAGCCGCTTCATGGCCGTAGTTGTGTGCACGGCGTAGTGAGGGGTGAGTATAACATTATCCATCTTGAGCAGCGGGTTATCTGTCTCAATCGGTTCCTTTTCAAAGACATCCAGCCCGGCACCGGCAATCCAGTTTTCTCGCAGGGCTTTGATAAGCGCCGCCTCATCAACCACCGCTCCCCGTGCCGTATTTATCAGATAAGCGGTGGGCTTCATCTGCTTCAATTCTTTCTCACCAATCATGTGATGGGTTTCCTGGTTCAGAGGAGTTTGCAGGCAGACGTAATCCGATTCCTTCAACAGTTCGGGAAGGCTGACCAGCTTTACCCCATGCTTGTCGGCGGCCGACTTATCCAGATAGGGGTCGCAGGCGATTGTTTTCAGGCCAAAACTCTTCGCCCGGCGCACTATCCGGCTCCCGATATTACCGCAGCCAACCACCCCCATCGTTTGTTCAAATAGAGACGGGTTCTTCATGGTCCCCATCTGGATCTCACCCCAGCTCCCCTGTTTCATCCCTCCCGTTGACCAGACCAGACGCCGGGCGCAGGCCAGCAGCAGGGCCATGGCGTGGTCAGCTACTTCCTCAAGGCAGAAATCAGGTATGTTGACGGCCAGTACACCGTTGTCAGCGGCGGCATCTACATCGATAGTATCGTAGCCAACCCCATAGCGAACGACCACCTTTAACTTCGGCAGGGACGACAGAACCTTGCGCGTAATCGGGGCAAAAATCACCAGCAAAGCATCTGCGTCTTGCGCCGCCTCAATTACCTCGTCTTCCGTACTGCAATCCGCAGTCACCACCTCGGCACCGACCTTGGCAAGCTCCTCAGTTTCCACATCCAGGTTTTTCAGTGACGCCGGAACCCAGGAGCTGCTTTCCGCCATCATAACCTTAAATCGCGCTTCCGACATTGTTTCCTCCTTCATATTCTCTGGTTCAAGTTGCAGTTTAATGCCTATTAGGATAACATAAATCCTTGACTAATTCACTTTTCCCATATTCAGGATGCAGCTTAACCAGATATGGAATGCAATTACAAAATCGGAATCAGATGACTTTTTGTTCTCTCAAGTCGTTAATCTCTGCCTTGGAATATCCCACTTCTCTTAGAATCTCGTCAGTATGTTGGCCGAGCTCCGGGGCTACTCCAACCTTCGGCTGTCTTTTACTAAGCTGAACTGGATTTTTAAGGACTCTAATGGAACCCTCCGTGGGATGATCTACCTCGACGATATAATTATTCTCTATTACTTGGGGGGCAGCGGCAATTTCAGCATGGGTAAAAACTGGCGCACAAACGATGTCTGCTTCTACTAGCAGCTTCAGCCACTCATCTCTAGGTTTGTTGGCAAAAGCTGCATCAAGCGCATCAAGCGCTCCCTCGTGACTTTGGTCTATCTTCTCCCATGTGCCAAACCTGTTCAGATCCTTGTCAAGTCCAGCTATCTCGAAGACCTTCTCTCTCTTTTCACTATCGGTAGTATGAACGATGAAAGACTTGCCGTCCCCAGCCTTGAAGCCGGCGCTGAAGGATGCGGGAGTGATACGACCCCTCATCTTTGGTAATTGTCCAGCGAGCAAGGAAGTCTGGAATGCAACACCCTGCAAAGCTAAAGCGCTGCTTATCAAAGACATATCAACCTCCTGACCATACCCGGTGCGTTCACGGTCAAACAAGGCTAACAATGCCCCGAAGCTAAGTAAAAAACCACCCGTCTGGTCGCAAACTCCAGCTGCTACCATTTGGGGAGGTGAGTCAGGCGGTCCGGTGATGATGCTCATTATCCCGCCCATGGCTTGCCCTATTGCGTCATATCCTGGTCGCTCTCTCAAGGGACCTCTACGGCCAAAGCCTGAGCCATTCAGGCAGATAATCCTGGGGTTTATTCGAGATAAAATATCATACCCGAAACCTAGGCGTTCGATAACACCGGGGCGGAAGTTCTGGGCAAATATGTCTGCCGTTTTCACTAACTTATAGATAATCTCTTTGCCCTTCTCCTTCTTAACGTCTACAACAATGCTTCTCTTGTTACGGTTGTTGGCTTCAAAGTAACCGGAACGTAGTCCCTTCGGACCCCGCGGGCCGAGGGTTCTGCCTGGGTCGCCTATACCGTGAGGCTCCACCTTGATTACATCAGCTCCCCAGTCAGCCAGCATCAAGGTGCCGACAGTCCCTTGTTGGTACTGGGTAAAATCTACAACCCTTATTCCTTCTAGTGGATAATCCATCTCTCAACCCCCTTCTAAATAATAAAGCGCAACAACAACCGCATTACTTATCAGCGGTCACCAGCGCCCCATTTCATCATCACACACCTAAGCCGTTTTACTGATTTAAGGTTCTTTCATATAAAGTAAAATAATTGCATTCCTCCTAATGTGATTGTCAATACCTTATCGACTTCAGCGGTGGCGTCCACCTAAATCACCACCCCCTTTCATCAGCAACCTTTGAAGGTGAGGCTTACCCCTGAGCGCCTCTGGGAAGGGTGGCAACTGACTGTTCATGTAGTCATAATGCCTATTATAAAGTATAACCACCTTCGTGTCAGCTTTTTACCTGATACGCT
>CBFDBW010000452.1:0-2636 GCA_965603145.1 uncultured Syntrophobacterales bacterium | reverse complement strand
ACGGTCACTTCGCCCTAATAAACTTCCCAATAGCGTATAGATACACTGACTTGACTCTGCCCTTCCTTCTCAGACTTCCGCCGTTCGAGGTAGGCGAATATCGATTTCCTCCCCACCCCCACCTTACCTGTCATCTGCACGGTGAAATGCATGCTTTGGGTGGTAATGAGCTCAACTGGAAGGCTAATGTCATTGTAGCCTGCCATCCGGTTTCGATACCAATCCGACTCGCTGAGGAAGTCCCAGTGCATCGGCTCCTGTCGATAAGCGACGACACTCTCCGCCCAACCCTCCGCCGTGTCTTGGGAAACAGCTGGACTCACCAGCGTTTGGAGAACCAAGGGCCCGGCGGTGTTTACGTTTATTTTGCCATCACTATACACGGTGAGCAGGTCCTTGAGACCGGGGTTCTCCTCTTTACCGAAATAGAGCGATTCGCTCACGCCACGAACGAGCTGAAGCTCAGCCAGTGAGGTAAGGGGACCGTTTTTGCATTCATAGGCTTGCTCCAGACTTTGGTAGTAATCTGTCTCCCCGCCAAACTCTCCCGTGGGCTCATCGTCTTTATCAAGCCAGTCTCTGATGGCCATAACCAAACCCTGTGCTTCCTCTTCCTCCATCTGGAAGGGAGCATTGGTAAGCAAGCGAGTCAAAACCTGCTGGTGGACTTCACGCACCTTCCCATCTTCATCCACCAGATAGTTAATGGGAAACTTCCCCATCTCGTCCTCTACCCTTCCCTCCAAGGTCCCTGCTTCGGACAGATCCACAGGCAAAGCATCAGGTTTTGGTAAGAGGGCCCAGGGTTCTCCTATATGATCCACCTCATTCTCAGCCAGGTCATTTTTTAGCAAGGATATTGCTATATTGACGCCAGACTTGGCCAGAGCCTCGGCCCGGATGCCATCCTGAAAATGGCGAGCCCCCGCCCCTTCCACCTGCATGGCTCGCATGGTTTCCAGTACGAACACCACGAGAATGGTGATCATAAGAAGGGCCAGGATGAGAGCAGCACCTGACTCTCCGAGTCTCCATCTACCATTTCTCATTTCACATTTATCATTGGGCATATGGCTGCGCCGCCATTAGGTCATTTGGGCTAACGCCCGTCATTCATGGTCATTGATAGTCATTTGCCTTCGGCGTCATTCATAGTCACTCATCGCAACTACTTAGTGACAACAAATGACAGCGAAGCGTAATGACGGCCACTTCAGTGGCCAATTGACTATGAGGGAACGGGATGGATACTTGTCGTCTATTACATTTTCACCTGCCTACAGCCTGCTGCCCTCTTCCTCTCGGGCCTGTATAGCCACTGTGGTGGCAAAAACCCTCGATTTCTCTCCTGCCAACTGTAACCGAATGTGGACCAACCGGGGTAGAACCCCTTCGGTCTCTTCTGCCTTGCTGTCCCATTGAGACAATGTCTCACCATCCTCATTCAAATAGGTCACGGTCAACGACTCCACGGTGTCTGCAAGCTCCACCGCAGTCTCTTCTCGCTCTCCAGATAGATCGACAAAAGGTAGTTCCATGCGGACCAGTCTATAATATCGCTGGTTATCCGGTTGTTTCTCTAACACATAGCTCACCCGGTTGATTCGCAAATTCGGAAAGCTACCATCAAAACCCAGATGGGCGGTTGAGGCGAACTCGACAACTGTTCCCCCCTCACCTTCGGCATCCATGCCACCCTGAAATCGAAAGGGTGAATTCTCATTTTCTTCCTCTGCCTTTCTATAATAGAGAGAGCTAAAATCATCTACCATTTGCATCAGGGCCAGTCGCGCTGCCTGGTCTATATCCCTGGCGCTTTCCACCATCTCCGTGGTTTCCAGCGTACCGCTGTAGGCTCCATACAGGCTGCTCACTACAAGCGCAAGAATGGCGATAGCGATAAGGATTTCTAGTAGAGTAAAGCCAGAACGCCAGCGTAATCCGCATGGCGCTCGCTCAGCATCAGGTTGGAGGAGCGCTCGGACCATCTGGCCTCGCTTGAGGTTGGAGGCAGTATAGATCTGCCTTGACCTTTTTATCGCCTCTAACCTCAAACCTCTAACCTCCAACTTCTTTACTGTCCTCTGCCTTCTGCCCGCTTGTCCCGAGCGTAGTCTCGGGGCTGCCCGCTGACTACTGTTCTGCTAGCATGAGCTCCTCAATTCTTATCTCTCTCCCGGCAACTCCTCCGCTCCGCTGGACAATTACTGCGATTCGCTCTAACCCTTCCACCTCAGTACTTGTAGTCTCCACTTGCCAGGTGAACTCTGGATAATCTTCACCAAAGTCCCCCTGCGATTCAGCCCAGTTGGCAACTCCCGCCGCTTCAATCTCCGCCAGCTTGCTTGCCGCCAGCAGAGAGGCCATGGTCGTTTCTCTGCTTTTGGTCAGTGCATCTAGGTTCTGCACATTGGCCTTTAGAATAGCCACCATGGCGATAGCCAGAATGGCCACCGCCACCAGCACCTCTATTAAGGTGAAACCGGAATTAAGTTCATTAGAACGCTCAAGCATTCGGAAAACCATTCTGCAAAATCACATGCTTTACCAGGCACTAGGCACTTCAACTCGCAGCGGGGAATGGGAAACGCAGGATTAGAAGCGAAGGCACAGGGCGAAATAAAAAATCCGAAATC
>CBFDBW010000451.1:0-2641 GCA_965603145.1 uncultured Syntrophobacterales bacterium | reverse complement strand
AACTCTCCTCGTTCGTGTCCATCCGGAAATGATTCCATGTCATTCCTTCGGCAGGCTCATGGTAAACTCCGCGAAGGATTACGAAATTCTTCGTCGTCCCGACGCACTCTGGACTCCTCAGAATGACATGGAATTGCAAGGGTTCTCGGATGGACATTAGTTGCCGACTCCTAGAATATCTGCAAGAGCGATCCAGATCTTTTTGATTTCATCAGAAACGGCGCCGTTGCCATATTCAACGATAATTTTTTTCTCGACCAGGGCCTTGGAAACCACAGTATCGTAGGGAATCATCCCAACTAAATTAACTCCTGTTTCCTCACAGTAGCCGCGAATCCTGTCACTCATCTCAGGATTCAGATCGTACTTGTTGATGCAGGCTGCGGCAGGAATATTGAAGTGTTTGGCCAAAGCCGCCACCCTCTGCATATCATGGAGTCCAGGCAGGGTTGGTTCTGTGACGATGAACACCAGGTTGGCACCGGTAACCGCCGCGATCACCGGGCAGCCAATGCCGGGAGGGCCATCCACGATAATGAGATCCAGCCCCTTTTCCTCGGCTATCAGTTTGGCGTTGTGGCGGACTATGGTAACCAGCATGCCGGAGTTTTCTTCGGCAATACCCAATTTCGCGTGGACAAAGGGACCATAGCGGGTGTCCGACACAAACCACTCGCCGCAGATGTTCTCCTGCATCTCGATGGCCTCAGCCGGGCAGAAGTAGGCGCACACCCCACACCCCTCGCAATCCACCTTGTCCACCACATAGTCCTGGCTGATGGCATCGTAGCGGCAAAGCTCCAGACATTCGCCGCACTCCACGCATGCGTCCATATCAATGAAGGCGGTGTGGCCGCCGCGAAAGGACTCTCGTGACTGCATGCTGGGTTCCAGCAGGATAAAGAGGTCAGCGGCATCCACATCCGCATCTGCCAACACTTTGTTCCTGGCCAGAGCTGCGAAGCAACCCGCAATGGAGGTCTTGCCGGTCCCCCCCTTACCACTGATAATGACAACTTCTTTCACAAAAGATCCTTTCTTGAGTAGTTTCAAACTTCTTCGGCTTTGCCCAGGCTATAGTTAAGCTATGCTCGTAGATGGAAACATGACTGACCTGTTTGCTGAATGCAAAGCCGAGACAAAGAAATCCCCCTCGATCCCCCTTTACAAAAGGGGGAAGATTTTGAAATGATTCCAACATGTTTCCCCCTTTTACAAAGGGGGGTTAGGGGGGATTTTGAAGCTGATACCACCATGGCTCTCACTCCAGCTCTCACTCCTCCCCGCCACCGGGCGGGATCTTCGACAAGGGGAGAAAGGACTTATCTGGCAAAGCAGAATTATTCACCATCTGTTCAATTGTTGCGAAGAGCTCCTGAAATTTTTCCTTATATTCAGGAAGCACGTCGATGATCATTACCCCGCGCGAGTAGGCCTCGGCGATTTGCCGATCCTCGGGAATCTCCATCAAGATAGAGATGGACCGCCGCTCGCAGAACTCTTTGACCGCCAGGTCGCCAATGTCAGAGCGGTTGATCACCACCCCGACTGGGACTCCTAGTGCAAAGACCACATCCACCGCCAGTTCAAGGTCGTTGAGGCCGAACGGAGTGGGCTCAGTCACCAGAATGCAAAAGTCGCTCCCCTTTATTGAAGCAATCACCGGGCACGAGGTCCCAGGAGGGGAATCAATGATGACCACGCCGTTCACCTTGGCCAGCGCTCGCGCCGCCCTGATGAGCGGGGGAGACATGGCTTCGCCTACCTCAAGACGCCCATGGATGAATTCCAAAGGATGAGACTCCCCCTGTTCCAGAATCCCGATGGACTTTGGTATTTCCGAGATTGCCTCCTCGGGACAGACTTTGCTGCAGCCACCACAGCCGTGGCACAGCTCAGGGAAGACCAGCACATGCTCTTTGACCACGACGATGGCGCTGAAGCGGCAAATCTTGGCGCATTCACCGCAGTAGGTACACTTGTCAAGATCCACATTAGGGCGGGGTACGTAGACTTCTTCACTCTTTTCAATGTGCGGGTTCAAAAAAAGATGACTGTTCGGCTCTTCCACGTCACAGTCGATGAGCTGCACCCCTTCGCCGATGGACTTGGCCAGATTGGTGGCTATGGTGGTTTTGCCGGTTCCGCCCTTGCCGCTCGCTACCGCAATGATCATCCTCGTGTCCCTCTCTTATCTGCTGGTCTATCACCACCTTCGGCCAAAGGTTCTTCCAAAGCCGAATCCTCCACCCCGAAAGCGGCCGCGGCCACCACCCCGGCGAAATCCTCTCCACCCCATGAAGCCGGGAATGGGAGAATCATAGCGGCGATCGCCATAACCGGCGCCCCGTCGCCAGGGAAAAAAGGATGGACGGTTATAGCTCGGACCGCGCACGGGCATGGCGCAATAACCACGTCCTTTGCCCGTCATGGGTCCCATACCTCCCGGTCCGGTTCCGTCAAATCTTGGCATATTGATCACCTCCTATTTCTTCTTTTCCAGCTTGCTTATCCTCTCCTCAATCCGTTTCATCTGCTCTTGGAGCTTGTCTTTCTGGATTTTTAATTCCTCCAGGTCATTGGCAGGAGTGACTTCTGGGTCAGATGAATAGCCTCTGCCCATGCCTCGACCCATGCCCAT
>CBFDBW010000450.1:0-2649 GCA_965603145.1 uncultured Syntrophobacterales bacterium | reverse complement strand
AGAGCGGTGTAGGGTGTAAAAAAAACCCCGTATGTCACCCCAGCAATAACTGCCGCAAGCAGCAAGAGCAGAACAGCCCATTTGAACTTGCTTGACATTCTTCGCCGCCGCTCTCTTGCCTGAAGAGCAGCAAGCCTTTCCTGTTCCAGTCGCCGTATAGGAATTTTCCGTCTCATCGTTTGCATAGTTAATGGATTCAAGGATTTAGGGATCTATGACCTTTTCTTACCTTCCCAGCCCGACCCTCTTCCGTAAAGTTCGCACTTCCCGTGACTTGAGTCGCCGAATCTCACCTGGTCGTAAATTATCTAGCTCAATGGGACCCACCTTGGTTCGTCTCAATCTCAACACTGGATGCCCCACAGCCGCGCACATCCGCTTAACCTGATGCTTTCGCCCCTCTCGCAAGGTAAGAGAAAGCCAGGTTGCCTTCTGGTCATCCTCCATAACAATCAACTCTGCAGGTGCAGTAATCCCATCCTCCAAGTTGACTCCTTGTTGCAATCTTGCCACAGCTTCTTCAGGGGGGTGACCACGCACCTTTACAAGATACGTCTTGGGTACCTTGTAACGGGGATGTTGGAGCCTGTGAGCTAGTTCTCCGTCATTGGTTAGCAGCAGCAAACCTTCCACGTCGTAATCAAGTCGCCCCACCGGATACAGTCGCATGGGAAACTTGCTAACAAAATCGGCCACTGTAGGCCTACCCTGAGGGTCGTGAAGTGTGGTAACACACCTCCTGGGCTTGAAAAGTACCAGCACTATTCCTTCCGTTTCGGGCTTGATGATTTTCCCATCCACGCGAATTTCATCTCTACCCAAAACAGCTTTAGTGCCAAGTTCACGTACTATCTTCCCATTGACGGATACACGCCCCTGAAGAATCAGACCCTCTGCCTTACGCCGGGAAGTGATCCCAGCCTTAGAGAGAATTTTTTGTAACCTCTCAGCTTGCATCTATCATTCAGCTATTAGCAACAACCAATTAGCATTTGTCATGGTGATAAGTGCACAATCCAAAACCTGTAACCCGCCCAAAGGGCGGGAGTCCGAAGGACAAATCCGCAATCCGAACTGGTCGTCACTCGCTTCCTTCCTCGTCCCCGACTGTGGTGTGAGAATCGGTCATCTCTCCAATTTCCTCCATAGTAGGCAGTGAAGAGATATCTTTCAGACTGAAAACCTCCAAAAACCTTTGGGTGGTCCCGTAGATGATGGGGCGCCCGGGAACATTCTTGCGGCCCAGGATTTTGATAAGCTTTTTTTCCAGAAGTAACCGAAGTACACCGCCCACATCCACGCCGCGAATACTCTCAATTTCGGTACGGAGAATCGGCTGTTTGTAAGCAATTATGGCCAGAGTCTCCAGGGCTGCCTGGCTCAACCTGGCGGGAGTTATTCTTTTTAGTTTACGAATCCACTCTCCATATTCGGGCTTGCTACTAAACTGATACCCCTGCGCCACCTCGGCCAGGAAAAACCATGCCCATCTCCAGCATATTCCTGTCGCAACTGCTCCAGGGCTTCGGTAATCTCCACGTGGGTGTACATGGAAAGGATGGACTTGATTTTTGCAAGACTCAGCGGAACCTCAGATGCGAAGAGAAGGCTTTCGATTATGGCCCGCACTTGATTCATAGTCCATATCTCCGCGCATAGGGTGTGGCGTCACCTATCATTTCTTATTCGCCTCCGGTTGCCATGCCATTTTCAACCGCGAGATAGAGCCGAATGATCCCACTGGGTTGGTGCTGGAAGGCTCGGACCATTTGCAACCGCACCACTTCGAGGATGGCCAGAAAAGTGAGAATTATCTCTGCTTTTCGCGCCTGTCCCGCAAAGAGTTCATGAAAGGTTATGCTGCTCACCCCTGCCAGAATCTCCATAAGTTGACTAATTCTGTCTTTGAGGCGCATAGTTTCGGCGCTCATTTCCATGACCTCGTCGGGTTCCGCCTTCTTCAGCACCTCATGGAGGGCACTCACCAGCTCAAAAAGACCAACCTCGGCTATCTCCTCACCACTTTCCAGGTCCCACAGCTCTTCGGTTGGAATGTTTCTCACATAGACGTCCCGTCCCAACTGCAAACTGTCAGCTAGAGTCTGGGCAGCCTCTCTTATCTTGGCATATTCCAGCAACGGCCGCACCAACTCCAGGCGCGGGTCTTCGTCCTGTTCGTCCTCATCCGAACCAATCCGGGGGACCAGCAATCGAGACTTGATATAAGCCAGGGTGGCAGCTATTTCCAAGAACTCCCCAGCCACATCTATATTAAGGCTCCTCATCATGTCAAGATAGGCCAGATACTGATCCATAATAAGAGCTATGGGAATATCATAGATATCCACCTTGTTTTTCCTGATAAGGTGGAGCAACAGATCCATTGGACCCTCGAAAATTTCTAACTTGACCTCATAATCCTGCTGCATAGCTAGTAACTTTTATCCCTCGGGTCAAAATTCCCTAATTCCTCAATCCCAAATGCGAAATCCACAACCCGCAATTCGCAATTCTAAATCTCAAATTCCAAGCACCATATCTCAGGGTTTCAGGTTTCAGTGTTCGGGTTTCAGCTCTTCTGCTTTTCCTCCCTGACACCTAACACCTAAATCCTTAGTCGTCGTCATTTGTAATTTCCATCAACTTCCG
>CBFDBW010000449.1:0-2659 GCA_965603145.1 uncultured Syntrophobacterales bacterium | reverse complement strand
GCTCAGAATGACATGAGGTAGTTTCCGGATGGACACCACCTAATTCCTTGCCTTTGCTCCAGGCGAATCCTATAGTGGTGAGAGTTCAGTCGTACGAGTACCTACACCATTTAACACATTGGTGCAAGTCCATGACTCCTGAACAGACAATATTACTGGATGGGCTGAACATGATGGCCCAGACATTCTGGGGGCCCAGTGTTGAGGGATGCACGGAGATGGTGAAGGAAAACTATCTGAATAGGCTGGACTCTTTGACATCGGTGCTGAAGAGCCGAGCCGGCAACCGTTTGCACTATTAACTAATTTCCATCCGCAATCGCCTGAGTGTCATTCCTAGCTCTTCGCTTCGCCCTGAGGTTGCCCTGATTCTGTCGAAGGGACAGGCACCACGAAAAAAAACAATATGGCGTCTGAGTGCAACGAAGAATCTCGATATCCTTCGTGCCTGAGGATTTCGGCAGAGATATTGGCGGGGGTGCTCCGTGAGTTGAATACTGTTAATCTATTAACACCTGATAACGAAATAAACAGGGTGCTTCTGGTAATATCTGTTTTAAAAATATCGTGATTTCAGAAAGTTAAAGTATATTCTTGAATGGCATGCGTATTGCTGACTTTATCAGACAACGGTCACGCTTGATTTGAATACTGTTCTCGGGTCGCTGGTGAAGAAAATAGGAGAGGTGTCTGAGGACAATACCCATTCCGGCATCCACTTGACATGCCATAACTTGGGGGAATACTCACCATGATCAAGAGAATCCTAATACCGTTGAAATTTACTCACGTAACCGACAACGCCTTTGGCATGGCTCTGAAAATGGCCAAATGCTGCCAGGCCCGCCTGCACATCCTCCACGTGCTGGATCACCGTTTGCGCAACCCTGAGGTAACAGATGGCCAGATTGCAGAGTTGACCCGGGCTGCGGAGAAGCAGTTTGAGGAAAGATATCGGCCGCTGTTGGATGATTTTGAGGATTTTTACTTTAACTGCTGGGAAGGTGATATAGCAGCGGAAACAGCCAAATTTGCCGAAAACATTGACGCAGATTTTATTATCATTGGCTGTCATGTCAGGGGTGACAAGCCATCTCGCAGCAGAGTGGGCGAAGTAGCCCACGCCCTTTTCCACTGGGCACCATGCCCGGTGATGCTGGTGCCGTGTGAATTGCACCGTGGAAATGTCAATGAAAGTGAAACCGTTGAAACCTAAGGTTATTGGCTAGGAGGAGGGGAACTGTCATGAGGATCATCCTGAAATGTGTGGTTGTCATTGTGGCTTGTCTATTACTGGGTGTATCTTTGCTGGCCGATTCAACCGCCGATTCCAATCAGCCATGTTTGACTTCTTTTTTCACCAAGAGCCTCCACTACACCGGTGAGGGCATGCGACGTTGGTATGAGGAAGAAGGCGGCTTCATGGAAATCACCAAAATCCCCTTTGCTGCCTACGGGACCCCCCTGACAGAGGAGCAATTCACCAACATGGCCCAAAAAGTGACTCCTGAAGAGTTTGAGCAGAAGAAAAAAGAGCAGGGCAACATCAAGTAGCGCAGAGAAAACATGCTGAGACCTCTATCTTACAAGATAGTGAGAAATGGAGTTGTTGGAGCCTTGCAATGAACAGACGCTGGCGAGTCTTGATCATCCTACTGGTCTTCAGCCTCACACCACTTCTTGTGGTCGCTCCCTTGATCTATCAAGAACAGTGGTTGGCAACGGGCATAGCCTTGTTTGCGGTAATCGTTGTGGTGATCCTAACGGCCTTGTGGCTTTCCCACTTCATGACCAGGCCTCTGCAAGTTATGGTTGATGCGGTGCACCAGCTTGCCAAGGGCGACTTTTCGGCACGCATGAACCTAGCCACAGGTGACGAACGAGATCTGCTGGCACAAGCTTTTAACGAGATGGTGCCCCAACTGAAGGAGATGATGCGGATGCGCAGAGGCCTGGAGATGGCGCAAGAGGTGCAGCAGAGCCTTCAACCCAGGGAGATGCCAGATCTACCGGGACTTGATATCGCCGCGACAACCGTCTACTGCTACGAGACAGGTGGGGATTATTTCGATTTTTTTCCTTGTGGGAAGGACTGCGAGGGACTCGGCGTGGTGGTGGGCGATGTAACTGGTCACGGCGTGGCAGCGGCCTTGCTGATGACCACAGCACGGGCGCTCCTCCGGATGCGGGCCGTCCAGCTTGGAACTATTTCTGAAGTTGTGACCAGCGTGAACCAGCAACTGACTCTGGACACCTATGAAAGCGGAAGTTTCATGACCCTGTTCTATCTAGCAGTGGATCAGGCAAATCGGAGTCTGCGCTGGGTTCGTGCCGGACATGATCCAGCCATTTTTTATGACTCTACCACAGACCAGTTTGAAGAACTTCTCGGTTCAGGCGTGGCTCTTGGCGTGGATAAAGACTGGCACTATGAGGGAAACGAAAAGAGCGGGCTGGGAACAGGTCAAATCATCTTTCTTGGCACGGACGGTATATGGGAGACTCGCAACATGGACGGAGAGATGTTCGGCAAGGAGCGTCTGTACGAAATCATCCGGTCAAACGGTCAGAAGCCTGCAAAGGAAATTCAAAATGAGGTGCTAGCAGAGCTTGACAAGTTTCAGGGAAGCACGGTGCAAGAGGACGACGTCACGATTGT
>CBFDBW010000448.1:0-2663 GCA_965603145.1 uncultured Syntrophobacterales bacterium | reverse complement strand
CAAATTCGAATTACCAAAATCCAAATGACCGAAACACCAGACAAGTCTTTTCGAGAAGTTACGTTTTGAACATTTGAAAATTCGGATTTTGTATTTGTTTCGTGCTTCGGATTTCGTATTTCGTATTTGAGTGCGAAGCACTCATATGTGCCTCTGTGGTGAGTCTTCAATCAGGTCTCCTCAGGCCGGGATTTTCAAACTGGAGCAGGAACTCGATGATCCCTACAATTGCTTGGCAAGACGACCAGGTGGTCATGATAGACCAGCGTAAACTTCCCTTCAAAGAAAGTTATGTGGTGTGCAAAACACCAACTCAGGTTGTCGAGGCTATTCGTAAGATGGTGATCCGCGGCGCGCCTGCCATAGGAGTAGCCGCAGCCATGGGACTCGCCCTAGGCGGTCGTCGAATCAAAACCCAAAACCGTGCAACATTTGAGCGTCACTTTCAGCGTATCTGTGAGAAAATGGCCAGTGCCAGACCCACGGCCAGCAACCTTTTCTGGGCCATCGATAGCATGCTCGAGGTGCTAAAAGAACACCCGCAGGCATCGGTGGAGGAGTTAAAGGACCTGCTCCGTCGCAAGGCTGATCATCTTCTCGCCGAAGATCAGGCCATTAATAAAGCAATCGGCCACCATGGCCAAATAGTGGTGCCGGACGGGGCAACCGTGCTCACCCATTGCAATGCCGGCGCTCTGGCCACAGCAGGCTACGGCACTGCCCTGGGGGTTGTGCGGGCTGCGTGGGAAGTGGGCAAGAAGATCCGGGTGCTCGCCGATGAAACCCGACCGTTTTTGCAGGGCAGCAGGCTCACAGCTTGGGAACTGCAGCAGGATGATATCCCGGTGACCCTAATCACGGACAGCATGGCCGGCTATTTCATGAGTAAAGGGAAGGTTCAACTCATCGTCGTGGGTGCTGACCGGGTTGCAGCCAATGGGGATATTGCCAACAAAATCGGCACCTATTCCCTGGCGGTTTTGGCCAAAGAAAACAAGGTGCCATTTTATGTTGCTGCGCCCTTGTCAACGGTGGATCTGTCAGTCGCCACCGGAAAGGATATCCCCATTGAGGAGCGGGATCCTCGAGAGGTTACCCACAGCCTTGGCCATGCCATCGCTCCACCGGGTGTGAATGCCTGGAACCCGGCATTCGATGTTACCCCGAACCGATTTATTGCAGGAATCATCACTGAGAAGGGCATAGCTCGTAAGCCCTTTAGTAAATCTCTCAGAGGTATGAAAAAGCCTAGCGCCTAGCGCAGAGCGTGTCTTCTACATTCCGACGCTATGCGCTCTGCGCTTTGCGCTAGGCGATGACAAAGAGGGAGTCAAAACTATGGTGGAGAAGGCTAAAAAAATCTGGCTTGACGGCAGTTTTGTGGACTGGGATGACGCTAACGTCCACATCCTTACTCATACGCTACATTATGGCCTGGGGATCTTCGAGGGCATCCGCTGTTATGAGTGCGAGGACGGCCGCTCTGCAGTTTTTCGCCTGCCAGAACATGTGGAGCGTTTTTTCAATTCTGCCCATTCCATGTTTATGAAGATGCCTTTCAGCCAGGCAGAGATAACCCAGGCAATCCTGGACACCCTTCTGAGCAATGAGCAGAAGGCCGCATATATTAGACCCCTTGCCTTCATTGGAGAGGGTGCCATGGGTCTTCATCCACAGGACAACCCCGTACGGGTTTCCATCGTCACCTGGCCCTGGGGAGCTTATCTCGGTGAAGAAGGCCTCACCAAGGGTATTCGGGCTAAGGTCTCATCTTTTACTCGACACCATCCCAACATCCTCATGACTAAAACCAAAACGTGTGGTAATTACGTCAACTCCATACTGGCCAAACTTGAGGTCACCACGGACGGCTACAATGAAGCCATCATGCTTGACCCGGATGGGTACATTGGCGAGGGAACCGGAGAGAACATTTTTATCGTTCGTAAAGGTGTGCTCAGAACCCCACCACTCACCTCTATCCTCCCCGGAATCACCCGGGATTGCATAATCACAATCGCCAGGGATCTAGGCTTCGCGGTCCATGAAGAACGCTTTTCTCGGGATGATCTTTATGTCGCCGACGAGGCTTTTTTTACCGGAACCGCAGCGGAAATTACTCCCATTCGTGAGGTTGATAACCGCACCATTGGTGAGGGATTACCTGGACCTCTGACTAGAACACTGCAAGACAGCTTCTTCCAGATAGTTAAGGGTAGTAAAACTGAATATCAACACTGGTTGACGTATTTGTAGGGCTTGTGGCGGCTACTGAAACCCTTGCTTTCTAAATACGAAATCCGAATATCGAAACCCGAAACAAATTCGAATTTCCAAAATTGGTCCTCCGGACTCCCCACCCTTCGGGCGGGGCCCCAGTTTCAAATGACCGAAACATTAAGAAACTCTTTCTAGATATTCACGTTTTGAACATTTGAGAATTAGGATTTTTGATTTGTTTCGTGCTTCGGATTTCGGAATTCGGATTTTGCTCCCCCACATCCAAGGTCAACACTTCACGCGGGCGCAAATTTCCTGCGTTTGAGAAGTGGACCTTCGGAGTAACCATTTATGGATATTGACGATATCTACGATCTGATTCCAGAGTTAATGTGCACTGAAGGGTGCTATGAGTGCTGCAAAAACTTTGGCGTGCCTTCCAG
>CBFDBW010000447.1:0-2680 GCA_965603145.1 uncultured Syntrophobacterales bacterium | reverse complement strand
CAATATCGAACAAGGAATTTCGAATTAAGAACGGAAGGCAATTCCTTCTTCATTCAGAATTCGTTGTTCGAAATTCGTTATTTTTGAGTAGTCCGGTCGGGGGGCCGGCCTCCGTGCCGGCTGGAGATGGGAATTCATCAACGAAAGACTCTAGGGCGGGTGCGGTGACCCGCCCTACGGCTTGAACGAATCCGGCGAAGCCGGATGATAGATCGATTTTAACGATTTCAACGACTTGAACGACTTCCTCTGAAGGAGGTTAGGCGTGAGTCTTATTTCCGACTCTTTAAAAAGAGTGGCTGAGCAGCGGGCGGGGCGCAAGCAACCGCCAGTGGTGCCGCGGAGACTTGCAGGTCAAGAGATTCAGTTCAAAAAGCGGCGACTACTCCTTTTGGGCTTAACAATCCTGCTGGCCGGAGCTGTTATTGGTGTGGTTGTCTACGGTGTGATCCAGTGGCGAGCCGGGGAGAGGACACCTGCCGAAGCTGTGACCGCGTCTCCACAGCAGGTGATCTTTGACAAGATTACGCCGCCGGCAAAACCCCTGCGCAAAGCTGCCGATTCAGAAGCTCTGCCATCTCGTGATGGAGACGAAGAACAGCGCACTCCGGTGAAACCGAAAGTGGTACAGGTTGCCATTCAGCAGGAGCCGGTTTCCACCGAGGAGGGGCGCCAACCCAAAGCCCCCCCCGCGGAAGAGGAAAAGGCTGAGGAGACAAGTTCTGTAGCCGCAACCAAGAAGCCAGAGCCGGTGCAGATTGCAGGAATAAAACGTGGACGTCCCCTCAATACCAAGAAGACTGGCTTGGTGGACTTGCATGCGGAGACAACAGCTGAAGCCGGCCATTTGTATCGGAAGGCGGTAGGGTACCAAAGAGCCATGAAGTGGCAAGAGGCTATTAACGCTTACCGGAAGGTGATCAAATATGAGCCCATGAGCGCTGAAGTTTACAATAATATTGGGGTTTGCTACGAAAAGCAGGGCAATCTGAAAATGGCTGGCAAGTCCTACGAAAAGGCTATCAGCATCAACCCCCGCTTTTATCGCAGCTACAACAATCTGGGAATTATCTATTACAAGTTGAAGAATTTCGACAAAGCTCGTGCCGCTTATGAGCAGGCCTTGCAATTGAATCCCGGAAACAGCCAGAGCGAAATCAACCTGGCCCTGGTATATGAACGGCTTCGTCGAGGTGGATTGGCCCGCCGCACCCTGGAGCGGGTGCTCGCCAACGACGCGGGAAATGCGGAAGCTCATTACAATCTTGGCCGGATGCTGGAAGGTCAGGGTCAAGATGAAGAAGCCATCACTCACTACCGCCAATTTCTTGCCTCCAACCCTTCAGCTTACCCGCAACTACGAGAAAAAGTGAAGGACAGGGTACGCACCCTTGAGGAAACATCTAGTAACTAGTTAATATCAAAGCATTACACACCTCTAAATTCCGGCTAACTTCTATCCAGAAATGTTCGCATCAGGATGTCATTCTGAGGAGCACAGCGACGAAGAATCCTGTGGTTCTTGGGTTTGCAGGAGATTCTTCGCGGAGTTTATCCCGAGCGACTCGACCTGAGCTCGTCGACAGGTCTTGCCGAAGGGTTCAGAATGACAACATGTGAATTCCGGATGGAAACTGGTTAGTCATCAATCCTTCTCTAACAATACGGCACCTGGCACAAGGTGCAAGGCGCAAGGTGTAAAGTCTAACAATGGATTTCCATGTGCCTTAGACCTCTTGCCTCTACTGCTTGCTGCTGCCTGTCCCGAGCTTGCCGCGGGGACGGGGGAGGGTCAGGGTGGGGGTGAATAATTTTGGCCTGGTTTTTGCTCATGGTTTCTGGTAGTTTTGCCCAAAAGCGTGAACCGACAAGGTGCTCAGGTATATATGGTGTGTGCGGTAGGGGGAGTTAACCACAAAGAACACAAAGGGCACCAAGAAAAGCAAGCAAAGGAGATAAGCAGATTTTTGCCTGCTTTAGCGAAACATGCCAGAAACCCCACAAGCTTGCTTGTGGGATGAATGGCATCCTTTTAGAGCAGGGGTTTTTAGGGGACGGCGAGTCCCCTAATAATCGTTTGCTGCCAAATCCTACGGCAAGTAGTATAGCTGTCAGGAGGATTTGGCTATGGGACTGCAATCTGGGGCTCATACTCGATATGAGCTGAAGTATCATTTCGTGTGGTGCCCGAAGTACCGGCGAGTAGTATTAAAAGGTAACATAGCGCGGTACTTGGCTAAGATAATTTACGGAGTAGCCGAGCGGTATGACTTGAGCATCGTTGAGTTGGCTGTGATGCCAGATCATGTACATATGTTTGTGTCGGCTTCACCGGAGCTGGCGCCCGCGAGCATAATTCAGACAGTGAAAAGCATCACAGCCAGGAAGCTGTTCGAACGTTTTCCTGGGATAAAAAATTCCCTGTGGGGAGGTGCTCTTTGGGCGCGAGGCTACTTCGTGATGAGTTCAGGTTCGGGCACCACAGATGATATGATACGCCAGTATATCAAAGAGCAACGTGGCCATAGCCCAGCAAACGATCAGCCGAACTTGTTCGGCTCATGAAGCCACCGAGCTTGCTCGGTGGTAGTTCACTTCCGGGTACTCTAATGGCAGATTTGCGATTGGTTTGCAGGGTGCCGGCAACCAGACGCTCTGTATCATAGCCGGCGTGAAAGGT
>CBFDBW010000446.1:0-2683 GCA_965603145.1 uncultured Syntrophobacterales bacterium | reverse complement strand
GTGGCACACCCATCTTCGTGGTCTCGCGACAGCAATTCATGAAATATCCGGGCTAGATGATCACAAAAGTGCAACCTATGGGATTGCGATTTTCCGGTATACATATTACATAATATGTAATATGTATAAGTTGTGGCGCAAAAAATACACAACAGAAAAGAAGCGCAAGCAAGAGAGACCCACAAGAAGATACTTATGGCTGCTGCAGAACTGTTCGCTCGTCAGGGTTACCACAAGACCACAATTACAGACATAGCCCAAGCAGTTCATCTGACCTCAGGTGCTGTATTTCATCACTTTCAATCCAAAGAAGCTTTGCTTGAGGCAGTGGTGGATTGGTTGGCACGAGGCATAACAATCTACTCAGATCACCTTAATCAGGCAGAAAAGGGCTCACTGGCTGTGGCTGAGGGGGTTGTGGATATCATGTGCGAGCATTTTCACCGGCAACCAGAGGCCACAATCTGTCTAGCGGCTTTAGGTACTGAATTTGCAGGAAGTAACCATCACATGGAGAAGCGACTCAATGAGGTGTACGATGATTTCATAGAAGCTTTCTCCCGTATTCTGGAAAATCATCCCAAGGTTAGCGACTCACGCGCAGCTGCAACGGCCCTTGTCGGTGCAGTACAAGGTATTGCCGTTCAGGGTCTTCTGCAGGCGCCGGAGCGGTCCATTGATGAGCTGGCCAAAGGTTTTATAGGGTTGTTGGCGGAGTGGTAAAGGAAGGCGATTGGGGATTTCGGATTTTAGAAGGCATAGAGCATGGAGCATAGGGGATAGAGTAAGGGCCAGGAGTCGGATTCCAGAATTTAGGTTTCAGTGTTCAGGTTTCAGCATTTGTGTTTTTCTTTCCTGACACCCGACACCTGAAACCCTGAGATTTGGTGCTTGGGGATGATAATAATAAGGATACATCGGCCAAATCCAGATTGGCAGAAAGGAGAATGAAGGTGAACATAGTAGTCTTGGTTAAACAGGTGCCGGACACTGAGACGAAGATCAAGATCGGCGCTGACGGCAAATCCATAGACACCAGCGAGGTCAAATGGATCATGAACCCTTACGACGAGTATGCCGTTGAAGCAGCTCTTCGTCTCCAGGACAGCGTTGGAGCCAGTGTCACCATTCTTAGCATGGGTCCTGAGAGAACAGTGGAATCCATTCGGACTGCCCTGGCCATGGGAGCAGACACGGGGGTTCTGGTTGACGACCCGGCAACAGAGGGAAGTGACGCCCTGGGCAAGGCCAAGGTTCTGACGGCAGCGCTGAAGAGTCTGGAGTTCGACCTGGTTTTTTGCGGCCATCGGGCGGTGGACGACGATGAGAACCAGGTGGGTATCATGGTGGCCGAACTCGCAGGCATTCCACATCTGGGCCTGGCCATATCGGTAGAGGTTGCGGCCGGCAAGGTAACAATACAACGTCCCATAGAGGGAGTCAAAGTGACCATGGAGGCAACACTTCCGACGTTGGTAACCTTTGGTGGAGCCCATGCAGTGTGGAATCCAAGGTATGCATCGTTGCCAGGGATCATGAAGGCCAAAAAGAAACCCCTTGAGACGAAAACGCTTGCCGATCTTGGGCTGTCTGCAGCTGAGGTGGGAAATGAGGCAGTCAAAGTGAGCGTGACTTCCATGGCGCTGCCATCGGAGCGGCAGGCGGGCCGGGTTCTTGAGGGTGACACGGCTGAGAAGGCGAAGGAATTAGTCCGATTGCTCCATGAAGAGGCCAAAGTCATATAACAAATGTCTAAAATTTTTATAAACTTACTATATTAGGAGAATGATAAAATGGCACAGGGAGTATGTGTAATCACTGAGTTTCGGGAAGGTGCGTTTCGGCGTGTTTCCTTTGAAATAGCCAGTGAGGGCAGAAAGCTTGCGGATGAATTGGGGGAACCTCTCCTGGCTGTTGCCTTGGGTGAAGGTGTGGAAGCGGTTGCCTCAGATCTTGGAGGCTACGGGGTGGAGAAGGTTTATGTGGTTGATGATGCGCCCCTAAAGGACTATCGGGCTGAAACGTATGTGCCGGTTGTGGCCGAAATCCTACAGAACCTCAGCCCCAAGGTGGTCCTCACTGCGGCCTCGGTGGACGGTAAGGATTTCAGTGCAAGGCTGGCAGCAAGGCTTGGGGCTGGATTGGCCACGGATTGCACCGAATTGAAGATCGAGGGAGGTGGGCTCAAAGCAAAGAGGCCAATGTACGCAGGTAAGGCATTTGCCTGGTGTGAATGGTCGGATGGGGCCTGGCCTCAGGTGGCCTCTTGCCGGCCAAATGTGATGGATTGTCTTGCCCCGGACACATCCAAGAAGGCTGAGGTGGAGAAAGCTGAGGTAGCACTACCTGCGGGAAATCTTACCCAGGTGGTGAGCATTGAAAAGGATGCCGGCGGCAAGCTCGACCTTACCGAGGCAGAGGTTATCGTCTCTGGAGGCCGAGGAATGAAAGGGCCGGAGAACTTTGCCATGCTGGAGGAGTTGGCTGGAATTCTTGGCGGTACGGTCGGCGCATCTCGATCGGCAGTGGATTCGGGCTGGCGTCCCCATGCGGATCAGGTGGGCCAAACCGGGAAAGTGGTCACCCCGAATCTTTATGTTGCCTGTGGTATATCAGGAGCTATTCAGCACCTTGCCGGTATGAGTTCGAGCAAATATATTGTCGCGGTTAACAAGGATCCCGA
>CBFDBW010000445.1:0-2696 GCA_965603145.1 uncultured Syntrophobacterales bacterium | reverse complement strand
ATCAGTAAATACCATATCTATGTCCTGTTCCGCATTCAAAAGGATGAGTCCTTCTGCGCCATCTTTGGCACAAAGGAACTCATGGCCAAGAAACTCACAAAGCTGGGCGAGAATGTCGACCACTGCTGGACTGTCATCCACAATTAGTATCTTTAATTGCATTTGACGCTTTTCTCGCCTTGACGCTCTGCGCTCTGCGCTTTGCTGCAAGGAGAGCTACTTCCTGGTCATGGTAAAAACCCCATCCCATCCGGGTTGCGGCGGTTTCTCTCGCAGTTCGGCTATGCGCTGTAGATAGAGTCGAGCCGAGAAGTCATCCGGTATTCTATTCAGTACTTCATGAAATTTGTCTTCGGCTATTTCCCACTCTTGGGAACGATAATGGTGCAGCCCTTGAGCAAAAGGCTCAATGATCGCAACTCTGGGGTCCTCCTCACTTCGAAGTGCCACCAGTTCGTAGATTTTGGCTGGCTTTGCCCTGCCTTTGACCCGAACAGCATCGAGTTCCCGACAAAAAAAGTCATTTTTCACCCGCTCATAGGTGAATTCGCTGATCACCACCTGGGTGCCATATTCCTTGTTTATGCCTTCCAGTCTGGAAGCCAAATTCACCGAATCCCCCATGACCGTGTAGTCGAAGCGGCGCTCCGAGCCCATATTCCCCACCACCATGGGGCCGGTGTTGACTCCGATTCCTATATCAAGCCGCGGTGTCCCTTCTACTTCCCATTGCTGCTGCATCGTGGTTAAACGATCCAACATCTTCAGGGCTGTACGGCAGGCCCGCGCCGGATGATCTGTCTGTTCCAAGGGTGCACCCCACACGGCCATGACTGCGTCACCAATATATTTGTCCAGCAGCCCATCAAACTCAAAAACTACGTCGGTCATTTCCGTCAGGTATTCGTTGAGAAGATTCACCAATGCCTCGGGCTCCAACTCTTCAGCCAAGGTAGTAAATCCCCGAATATCCGAAAAAAGAACAGACAATTCCTTTTTGTCTCCTCCCAGCTTCAACTTATCCGGATTCTTCAACATCTCGTTGACAACCGAGGGAGTGACGTAGAAGCTGAAGGCGCCACGGATCTTTCTCTTCTCGCGCTCTTCTACGATGTAACGGTACAAGGTCACTGCTGTATAGACAATCACCATTGTCAGCAACGGATAGACTGTGTTCAGCCATATGCCCTTTTGAACGAACAGTTTCTGGCTCGCCACCAAGTACCCAAAAAAGAGGACACCAATGAGCAAAACACTGAAGATGGCTCTCAACCGCGGAAGCACTAATCCAGTTATCAAGCCCATGAAAAGGATTGCTCCTAAATCAAAAAGGGAAGCCCATCCGGGTCGAAAGAGAAAATTCTGTCTGAGGATGTTGTCTGCCACGTTGGCATGTACTTCCAGGCCGGGGAAGGTATTGCTGAAAGGGGTCACCCTTATATCATAAACTCCGACTGCAGTACTGCCTATGAAAACAATCCTATCCCTGAAGGCATTGGCTGGAGTGCGCCCGGCTATGATGTCCGCCACGGAGTAGTGGGGAAAAGTCCGCGGCCCACCGCGAAAATTGATGAGCATTCGTCCCTTTTCATCGGTAGGTATTGTCACCGGACCGAGCTGAATGGAATCGATTCCATGGTCTGCTACTCGCAGACGTAGGGGAATATTGCCCACATAAGAACGCACCGTTTCCAGGGAAAGAGCCGGATAGAAACGGTCCTGGTAGCGTATTACCAATGGAATCCAGCGAACCGTGCCATCTATATCCAGGAAAATATTATAGTAGCCAGCTATACGGCTGGCCTGGACCAATTTATCTATGTTGGATTCAGGCAACAGGGCTTCGTAGACTTCTACTTTTTTCGCCTGGGGGCTAAGAAACTGGACGAGCTTGACCGCGCTTGCTCCGGCATTGCTCCTTTTGTTGTCGAGTTCATCCTGGCTCAGGTGGTCGATCTCCTCTGGGGAAAAATGGAAAAAGTAACCGAGCACTACCGGTGCTTTGGATTTCCGAATGGCTGCAGCCAGAATGCTGTCGTTGTCCGCTTTTGCACGCGCTTCCTCCAGAAACCTTTCAAACTTTGGGGCTCTCAAGCCGAGGCTGCGAGTTTCCTGCTGCATGGACTCGATGAACTTGAGATTGTTGTTTGCGTCAGGCTCAGAGAAGACGATATCCAATGCAATTACCCTGGCACCCTCCTCCGAAAGACGGGTAATCAACTCTGCGATTTTGGCCCGTGGCCACGGCCATTTGCCGATTTCGTCAAGGCTTTTTTCGTCAATTGTTGCCAGCACTGTAAAAGGACCGGGGGGTTCCTTCCCCCGAGTGAGGAAACGAACATCCAGAGACCTCCGCTCGATCCGGTCGAGAAAAGGATTTTCTGCCATATAGAAAAAAATCACCAAGCCCGTGAGAAAAAGGCTGAGCAAAAGTACCTGTGTCCAACTATGTCTTTTCATAGCGCTACCGGACAAACTCTCCGATTCACGAAACGCTTCACTGAAAGTTATAGGTTATTCGTTATTGGGAGAAACATCATCCGCTATTCTTATATTTCTATGAGTAGAGAAACATAATTCTGATCATCTTGCTCATAGCATCTATACCAATAGTATATAACTGATAACACATAATTGAGTCTTTACCCTAATGTTGCATACCCACGCCGAGGAAAAACGCGTCAGAGTGCGCCAGA
>CBFDBW010000444.1:0-2740 GCA_965603145.1 uncultured Syntrophobacterales bacterium | reverse complement strand
CTTTATCTTTGTCCGGAAAGCCCCCCCATGGCGGCTATCATGTTGAACAAGTCTGGGTCCAACGTAACGACATTGTCGCATACTCTATTGATAAAGATAAGGGTTTAATCTGCTTCGAACCCCTGAACGTTGGTAGTACCAAGGCCAAGGTACGCGGCCAGAGGTACGAACTCGACCGTTACGGTAAGCAAAAGATTAGCGAACCATTTTATAGGCCTTTCCAAGTGAGGGTTCGCCCGCAGAATGGCGGTAGTACCGGCGGCAAGATGTATTAATCCACGAGTCTACCTGGCAGAGAGCAAGAGTTGGCTTGCCTGTCACGGTCGTGATACTAGCCGACAAAAGTCTCCAACTCCTCTGCTGATAGACAAACTCCCGCAGGAAGCTGAGGAAGAATTGCCGTTTTTGGGGGAGCTTTGCCTGCGCGCATTTCCTGAAGAACTTCCGGTAAATCAAAGAGCGATCTTCCTTCTCTGACGAGAGTAAGGGCAGGTACCTGAGAGGTCTTAACGAATTCCAGGGCCTTTCTCACCGTCTCCGGAGTATGATGGAAAGATGCATAGATGCGAATCTCGTCGTAATGGAGGCGGGTTGTATCTACACGCAGTTCAGTTCCACGTGGACAGCCGCCAAAAAGGTTCACCCGGCCACCCGGCCGCACCAGCTCCACCGCTTGATTCCAGGTTTCTGCCTTGCCCACGGCCTCAATCACACAGTCAAAACCCAGCTTGTGAGGTGTGTACTCATCCCGCAGCCGCTCGAGCAACTCCGCCGAGAGCCTTTCTGCAACAGTATTGGTCACGCCCAGTTCAGCAGCGAGGGCAAGTCGATCTGATTGGTCATCGACCGTGGTGACCTCTGCGCCGGCCAACACTGAGAGTCGTGCGAGCATCAAGCCTAAAGGCCCGGCACCGATCACCAGCACCTTTTCTCCGTCCTGTATGGCCACATCCTCCACACCTTTGACTGCACAGGCCAGTGGCTCCACCAACGCCGCCTTGGCAGCCGGAAGATCTGCTGGGATGGTGAGACAATTCTCCTCCACAATCCTGGCGGGAATACGAGCATATTCGGCATAGGCCCCGTTGGCAAAAAGCAGGTCATTACAGAGATTGGGTTTGTCCAATTCACAGAAATAACAGTCCCAACAGGGTGCCGAGTTGGCCGCTACTATCCTCGTACCCGCGGAGAACTGTCCATTGTCGCTGGCTACTACCTCGCCGGCAAATTCATGGCCGAACACAGATGGCGGCTGAATCATGCGTTCATGATAGCCCCGGAGAAAGACCTTCAAATCCGTACCACATGTCAAAGCCGCTTCCACCCTAACGAGGATGTCGCCCGGTTGCAGATCTGGCACCGGTATTCTCTCCAATCTGACGTCTTCTTTCCCGTGAAGCACGCAGGCCAACATTTGCTCTGGCACACTCTTAACCATTCAGATCACTCTCCTTTTGTACCGTCCGTTGTTCCGCCTGAGGCGGAACTGCCGACGCTACACGTCCACAACACCGGAATCTGGTGCTACGGCAACTTTCAGTGAATCCCCTTTAGGCCGTCTCGCCAAAGCGAGGGCCTTATTGATCTCATTCAGAGGAAACACATGGGTCACAAACTCTTCCCAAGGCAAGCGATGGTCAACCAGTGTTTCTTTCGTAAGCCCATTGAGCTCGATCGAAGACGAATAGCTTCCGATGATTTGCTTTTCAGCAACACCGATCTGACCAGCATCGATCTTCAGCTCTTGTCCCTCGCGAGTATGGGCAAAGAGGATCAGCGTCCCGCCAGGACGCAATGCACGGAGAGAACCATTTATTGCTTCTTCAGATTCCGTGGCAGCGATGACAGCATCAGGGCCTAAAGGTGGAGTAATTTCCTGAAGTCTGTCATTGAGATCCTCACCGGGATGAAAAACTGCCTTGGCGCCATACCTGACAGATCTTTCCTGTCGTTCAGGCAGCGGCTCAACTGTAAAAACCTCCCAGCCATCTTTGTGCATCAGGGCAGTTAGCATGAGTCCAACAGGGCCCTGCCCTAATATCACCGCGGTGCCTTTTGAATCAGGAAGAGCACTTGTACACTTGAGACAGGTATTGAGGGGTTCCATAAGAATGGCGACCCTGACCGGCAAACGCTCCGGAATCTCCACCACTCCGCCGCCACTTACGATCCACGGAGAAACCTTCACGTATTCGGCCCATCCTCCTCCAGCAGGTAAGAATCCCGCTGTTGTGCCGGTCTTTTTATAACCGGCACACTGGCTGTAGCGTCCCAATTCACACAATCTACATTTCAGACACGGTATATGATGGTACACGGCCACTCGTTTGCCGAGAAATCCTTCAGCACCTTGACCTGCTGCTGCCACTACCACGCCTGCCATCTCATGGCCGAGAATAGCAGGTGGCTCCGCCAGGCCCAGATCGATCTTCTTGATGTCAGTGGGGCAGAGCCCGCAAGCTTCAACCCGAACGAGCACTTCACCGTCGCCGATTTCAGGTACCGGCACAGTTTCAACTTCTACCTTGGGCCCTCCACGCCATACACAGGCCGTCATTTCAGTAGGGATAGATGCTGCTTTCATTAAGCTCTCTTCAAAAACCGGCCATTGTTCTCATTGTAGATTTCAGCTCGCAAATTTTAGAGCGCCCGAATTCCCAATCTACAATCTCAAATCTACAATCTTCATTCTGCAATCTAAAATCTAAGATCTCCTTGCCTTAGCCTAGGGCCACATCAA
>CBFDBW010000443.1:0-2754 GCA_965603145.1 uncultured Syntrophobacterales bacterium | reverse complement strand
TTCCGCATGGTTCCAAATCCTGGAGGAAATACACCGCCTGGACCATAATTATGGCCGGTCTCTTCTCGGACACGGCCGCTATGTACAGGTGGAGTTCGTCAGTGCCAACCCTACCGGTCCCCTGCATGTGGGGCATGGGCGAGGAGCTGCAGTGGGTGACGCTCTTGCCAGCATATTGGAAGCCACTGGCCATCGGGTGGAGCGCGAGTATTACATAAATGACGCCGGGACTCAGATAGAGACTCTCGGACGCTCTGTCTTTTTGCGACACCAGCAACTCCTCGGCCGCCAGGTGGAATTTCCAGAAACCTGCTACCAAGGTGACTACATTCAAGTCCTGGCCCGCGAGATGCAGGAAATCCATGGCGACTCCTACCTGAATATTGCCGAGGAGGAGGCGCTGCCCCTATTCAGTGACTACGCGGGCCAACGTATTCTTGACGGTATCCGAAACGATCTCCAGGAGTTTGGGGTCAATTACGATCAATGGTTCAGCGAGAAAAACCTCTATGATAACGGAGCGGTGGATCGGGTGATAGAAACCTTGAAAGCGGCCGGCCATATTTATGAGAAAGATGGTGCCCTCTGGTTTCGCTCCACCGCCCTGGGGGATGAAAAAGATCGAGTGGTGGTTCGAGCCAATGGCATGACCACGTATTTCGCTTCAGACTTGGCTTACCACCAGGATAAATATCTCCGCGGGCTTGACCTGGTCATTGACCTTTGGGGTGCTGACCACCATGGCTATGTGGATCGGATGTATGCTGGGGTCATGGCACTGGGGAAAGAACGCGAAGCTCTCAGATTACTTTTGGTACAACTGGTGAACCTGCTGCGTAAAGGACAACAAGTGGCCATGTCCACTCGAACTGGTGAATTCGTGACCCTTCGAGACGTGATCGCTGAAGTGGGGCGTGACGCGGCGCGCTTCATTTTTCTGACCCGGCGCTCGGACAGCCCGTTGGATTTCGACCTCGAACTCGCCAAAGAAAAAAGTGCCGACAATCCTGTTTACTATGTCCAGTATGCCCACGCGAGGATTAGCAGTATCATCAGGCTGGCGGAGGAACAGAAGCTAGCTTTAGATGCTAAGGAGAAGCTCGATTTCAACCGGCTAAACTTGCCTGAAGAAATGGCTCTCATCAAGCAGCTCAGTCTGTATCCGGAAGTGGTGGAGAACAGTGCCAGGTTTCTGGAGCCACATCGGATTCCTTACTACTTGACCCAATTGGCTTCGGCCTTCCATAGCTACTACAAGCATCATCGAATCATCCAGGATGATCTGGCTTTGGCGCAAGCACGGTTTAACTTGGTCCAGGCAATTCGCGTAGTGATACGCAACGGCTTGGGATTGCTGGGAGTCTCAGCCCCTGAAAAGATGTAGAGATACTGTAGACTGATACGGTTTATTTGAGTTGCATAATATTAGGCTTTCTTTATACTTTAGGCACTTTAGCTCACTTTAGACATTTTTCCTCATTTTAGGCATTTCTTGTTATGAGCGCAGCTAGGAAACGTAAGAAAACGAAAAAATCGGTTCGCTTTGAGGTGAGCAGACTGGCGCTGACAGGCTGGTGTTTTGGTCTGCTTTTGGCTTTGCTCTGGATGTTTTTACTCGGCCTTTTTGTGGGGAAAGGCATAACCCCGGCCAATATCAATTTTACCGAGATTAAGAAAAGGATGATGGCCGAAGGCATCTGGCCCGGCTCCGGCGAGAAGGGGCGGCAGCAAACCCCTCCTCCAAGTACCACTACGCAAAGGAAAATTCCCCTCAAAGACCTGGAATTTTACGAAAAGCTAACCAAAAAGAAAGAGGCACAGCTTCAAAAATCGGCCGTTGCCAAGATACCACCCAAGGAAAAACCGCCCACCACGGTAGCTGCCAAACCTCCACCACCCGCACAGCAACAAAACAAGAGTTCTGAACAGCAAGAACCATCAACAGCACGATTCACCGTTCAATTGGCCTCCTTCAAAGACTTGACCAGCGCCAAGAAATTTGCTGCCCGCTTCAGGGGTCTGAAACATAAAGCTACCATCAGAGAAGTGGAGTTGTCCGGCAAAGGTCGCTGGTATCGGGTGCAGGTGGGTAAACTTGCTAGTCGTGAGAAGGCCACAGCCCTGGCAAATCGCTTAGCTAAGAAATATCAGCTTCACGCCTTCGTCATTGGTCTAGAGGGGTGAGCCACCGGATCGACGATTGCAGATTGCGGATTGAAAATCCACTGAAAAGCTTGAAAAACCTGTGGCGGAATCTGAACTCTTCAATTCGATATCATCAATCTATGATCTGGAATCCAAGATCCCCGCCCGTCTCACCCCGCAAGCGAGGATCTGCGACAAGGGGAGGGGACTTTTTGACTTTATGGATGGAATCCAGTTAGGCCGGGGCATGCTATTTGGGCCACGTTGTGACCTTAAACCGTGACTCGTCGCAAAGCAAAGAATAGCCATCTAGTAAGTTTACTTGACAAGTGTAGAGCTCTCGTGATTTATTTGAGTCTAGATTTTTCCAGATGGATTCTTGGATACTCTACTCCCCGCTCTCTGGTTCCAGCGAACTCCAAGCTCCAACGGACTTCCAGCTCTAGCGTTGTTCTATCTCGAATACCTCTTTCGCATGGGATAGTATGATGAAGGTGCTCTTGGTATACCCGGAATACCCGGTTACCTTTTGGAGCTTTGACTACGCCCTCAAGTTTATCTCCAAAAAAGCCGCCTACCCTCCTTTGGGGCTTCTCACGGTCGCGTCCA
>CBFDBW010000442.1:0-2757 GCA_965603145.1 uncultured Syntrophobacterales bacterium | reverse complement strand
TCCAAGGACTTGCCCACTTCCACCAGCTCGCTGCCGGTTGCCAAAACCGCAACCACAGGCTGCCTTCGCACCTTTACCGTGCTGTATCCCTGGGTTGCCAGTATCGTCAGTTCCTTGGCTCCCAGGACCGTGGAGCCGGAGAGAAGGTGCTGATCCATCTGAAGCTCGGCCCCAGCAGGAATCAGGTAGTCTCCCGACGCCACAGGCGCCTTTACCACTACTCCCTCGGCAACAATCTCGGTCATCTCTTGGGGTACCACCGCGTCTGCTCCGGCGGGCAAGATGGCTCCCGTCATGACCCGTATCGCCTCTTTTCGCTCTAACTGTTGATCGATTTGCTGGCCGGGACCAACTGTTCCTACCACGGCTAGAAAAACGCTCTTCTCTGAAGAAGTAGAGTCCACGTCCTCACTGTGGACCGCATAGCCGTCCATGGCTGCCTGGGTTAAAGGAGGCTCATGCCGCAACGCCCGAACCTCTTCCGCCAGCACCCTGCCGCTGGCATTTTCGAGCTGCACTTTCTCCGTGGCGAGAGGTACTGCCGCCGCCAAAGCAAGATGTTGTGCCTCTTCCAACGATACTAGCTTGTTCACGTTTACCACCATTTCACATCTTTTTCAGTAGGTACGCGGAGTGGTGCGACGCGGAGACAGGGGGACTCGGAGACTCTTCGTTTTTCCAACGGCCAGCATGCAACCAGCAGATAATACGAACCACTACTGCGAATTATTTGGAAATAGTCTCTTGGTGCCTAGTTCCTCGTGCTTAGTGCCTAGTCGATACGACTCTCTTCGACCCCCTCCAGCAGCTCCTTGGCTCTGTCCATATCATCGGGAGTGTTAATATTGACAAAGGAGAGTCCCTGGGGATCCAGTTGCCCAATTTCTTCTGAGCTGAGCCGATACACTTTCACTGCAGGGAAAAAATTGATGACTTGGAGCGTGCCGCGATCCAGCATTTTCTCTATGTGCGGCAGGCAACGGGAAGAATAGATGGCGTGGAGCGGTTCCAACCCCTCAATTTTCTCAGGAACGATCACATCATAGTTCTTGGCCAACTGCACCATGCGTCTGACAACAGCGGGCTGGACAAAGGGCATATCGCAAGCCGTGACAAACACACTCTTACCCTGGGCGAAGAGAAGCCCAGTGTAAATTCCTCCCAAAGGCCCTTGTCCAGGAATGACATCTCGGACAATGGTCACGTCCAGATGAAGATAGAGCTCTGGCTCGTTGGTGATAACCAGCACCTCAGGAAACAGGGACCCAA
This sequence comes from uncultured Syntrophobacterales bacterium, assembly GCA_965603145.1. Taxonomy (GTDB): domain Bacteria; phylum Desulfobacterota; class Syntrophobacteria; order BM002; family BM002; genus BM002. The sequence continues at coordinate 1,488 of CBFDBW010000442.1, read as the reverse complement.
CAGTCCGCACCTGTCGATCAATGAGTCGTTCACCCTGGAAGAGTTCCAGAGCCTTGTTGCGGCCATAACGCCGGCTCTTGCCTCCCACCAGGACTACCCCAACCATACCAGCCACTTCATCCTCGTCACTCAACGTTAATGGACTCACAAAAACCAGAAATTAGACGGCACAGTATATCCGCCTGCGGCGGACAGATGGATTTTTAACGCAGCCGTCAATCTTTTTTAAGCCGGATGGATATATCCACCTGGCTAGGATCATCGTAACCCCTTAGGTTGGAGATCATCCCTAAAATGCCACCCAGGACAAAGTCTTTTACAAACGACTTCATAGGTACCTTTTTACCATCCAGCTTTAATAGCACATTGGGTTCAGCTGCTTTTCTCAAGAAGCGCTCTTCAATAAAATCTGCCACCCCTGATATATCCTCCAACTCAAAGAGGGGAACATCCACCGCCACCGAGAAATCACTTACCACTGCTACCAGACGATCTGCTTGACTGCAGAGAGGCTCTGATTTCAACTCCTTTCGGCAAATCTCGATCTTCGCTTTGCTCCCGCTCTTATAGCCTTCCGTGAGCACCAGATCCTCGTCCGTGAAGTAGGTAGCAACAATGCTATCCACGTTCAGCTCGCTCTCCACCATTTTGGTTAGGGCAAAGCGTGTAGGGGAGCTGATAGCAACCACCTGCGCGCCAGCCTCCCGGTGCCGCCAGGTATCCTTGCCTTTGTGGTCAATTTCAAAATGATCATGAGCGTCATGTTTAATGGTGCCGACCCCATAGCCTCGGCTCTTTATCTCAGAAACTAACTTTTCCAAAAAAGTGGTTTTTCCCACCTTCGATCTTCCTACTATTGAAAGTACTGCTGGCATAGCCTGTTCCCTACGTCCTTCCTTCTTCGACCCGAAGAATTCATAGCCTCTCTGATACTATCCACAATTGATCTTATATTTTATAGAGGAAAAATAACTGACTACGGACCACGGACAACTGATATCAAGCTACGTACCATACTTCAGTTGACCGCCTCAACACTCTTATGTTACTGCTACTGGGCCAAAATAATTTAGAACTGTTACCACTCTTAGTCATTAGACAACTGCCTGTAAGCAGTAGCCAACATTATGCTGCCATATCCCAAGATAAATCCAAACATAATCGAGATTGGCCCTTTCAAGCTGCGCTGGTATGGACTCATGTACGTACTCGGCTTCGTGTCGTGCTATTTTCTCATCGGCAAGCAGCGTCGGGCTCGCAACCTAGGTCTCGTAGGGGCTCAACTCCAGGATCTCATCTTTACCCTGGCCATCGGCCTCATCCTCGGAGCCCGACTCGGCTATGTTCTTTTCTACCAATTCTCCAACTACACCTACTACCTGCAGCATCCGCTCGAAATAATCGCTATCTGGCACGGCGGTATGTCTTTTCATGGTGGACTCATTGGCGCCGTACTCGCGGGCCTCATCTTCGCTCGCCGTCGTAAGA
>CBFDBW010000441.1:0-2763 GCA_965603145.1 uncultured Syntrophobacterales bacterium | reverse complement strand
CGCAATCTACAATCCATAAGCGTCCTTCCGGGCTACCGGGATTTTTCTCCACATAGTCAAATGGAGATGCAATCCATATGGTTGACTATTACTGTAAGCACTTACCTGCACTTAGACACCCCCACACTGGTAAAGTTCCACCACTATGGTAAACCTTGCCATCCAACGAGAATGCTTCTAATATAATGCTCTTTCCAGGTATGTAAAGTTTTGAGTTAGGAAAGATCTCGACCTTACCTTGCCACGGTGATCCCATATGGAAATCTGGCAATTCAACGACCCTGAACCCCTTCGTCCTTTTCTTCAGGTTCTGGAAAATCATGCCCCACATCTCGTCGATAGTGCCGGTCATCTTTTCGGGGCAGATCCAGCGCCACGTCGGGCGGATCTCATTCGTTTGGCCCAGGGTTTAGTGGACAGCTCCGCAAACGTACGCCAGGCAGTAAGGATTTTGATTTTCAGCCCTCCGGTGGAGGAGGAACTTGCCCATTTTCGCCGTTTAGTCCATTGGCTTCCGGACTGGCTGCCCCCCGCTTGGTATGAACACAAATCCTTGCGACCACTGGTAGCGGAACTGATTTCAGCGATAGATAGCCTGCGAAATTGCCGCCCTTTAGCCGCAGTTCTTGAATACTTATTGAAACGCCGTCTCTCCTCTTGGCGGCAGGAATCCGCCCTTTTTTCCGGTTCGTTGCGGTCCTCAAGTCGCAACCATCTTCTATCCAGGTTGATCAGGAGATTACCCTTTCCCCTTCAACCTGGTTTAAGAAGGCGGCTTCTTGAAAAAAAAGGTCTTTCGCCCGGGCAGATATGTGAGATTCTGGTCGCCGCCAGCCGGCTCTCTCCAATGGGCTCCCTCAGGTACTGGCGGCGGATGATATCGCTTGACGACCTAGCCGGCCCGTCAATTCTAAGCGCACCCCAAAGCCCCTTTGAGGAATTCTGCCACGAGCCTGACGGAGATCTTTCTATCCTCTCCTGGGGTCAGCGTAGCCCAGAAGAAATCGCTTTCTTGGAAAAATTGATTTCTTATCAAACCAACGAACTTGTTGAGGTGTTTCAACTGGCTAAAGAGGTGAGCCAACGGACCAAGCGAGTGGTGTTGACCCTTCACAATGCCAGCCTCGGTGCTTCGAGTGGCTGGGGGGTTCCCTCTTTTGTTCAGCAGATGCCAGGGGAGGCTGCGGCAACATTTCTTGACCGGGTCAACTCCTTGCGACGAAATTTTGCCGCCAGCCTCTCTAGTCCACACCGGTCATCCGTATGCTCCCAAGTTCATTGTCCTCAAAAACTCATCGACAACCTGTTTCTCCTCTGGGGGAAACGTCTGGTTAGGCCCAGACTGCTGCAAGATATCTGGGCCTTGCGGGTGAACCTGATTCTAAACGACTTACCCATTGGGGAATGGGAACAAGTCGCCAGTGAAGCGACTGAATTGCTGGACCATACTGATCACCTAAGGCTGAGCCGGGGCAAAGGGCTGGCCATTACTTTTGTTCCACCAACCACCGCCCGTCGGCAATTGCACGAAACTCTGCACTGGTATCAAAAGAAGAAAGCGGGGCATGACCAGCTATTCAGCTTACTCTGGGCCCTTATAGGGGCCGGAGAAGAGTGTCTTCGCAGCGAACGGCTTGAGTCTTTGGTCCTGCCGCTCATTGACAAGTTATTTATCTCTTCCAGGCGTGACAGGGATTTGGGTTATCTCCCTCTTTTCGTCCAGCTCGTCTGCCGTGCCGGCCAGGCCCCTCTTTTCTTATTGATCGACGACACTCCCAGAGCAGCACACCCGAGCCTGCAGTTGGCTGTTGAGCATTGGCGTCAACACCACGGCTTTCTTGGCCTGGGTGTTTTTGCCAGCCAGGTGGACTCTGAAGAGGAGCCCCTCGAAACCATTCTTGCCCACAGTTCTCGAGCAAATCTGTTTGCGCTACGCCCCCTGACTCAAGTGCACAATCCCATATCCCTCGGCACTTTGCTCGCCAAGAGACCCCAAAACTTCCTCAGCTCCACAGAATACGATTCCTCATGGAAGGACAACCTGCCGTTTCTTTATCATGGCACCCAGGTCGCACCTTTCGCCGGCGCAGTGAAACGGGCTGAACAGTTCTCTCCCGCCTTGACCACTTCGGCAGGACCAATGGCCTTTGGCATCTACTATCGCCACAGACTTCGTCAGCTAGCTCTGAAACGGCTGGGGCTCCTTGGAGAAAAAAGCCGGGCAAATGATAGTCACTCTTCTCTCCATAACCTTTGGCGTGAGTATGCCCAACTAGCAAATTTGTTCTGAGGGGAGAATGACAACGTCGACGATTGCGGATTGCGGATTGCGGACTTGAGATTGCACTAGAACGAGTACGACAAAGTAGACGGTGGAAGATCAAGCTGGATTCTTGTCTTTTTCAAATAACCAGCTTACATCAGACATCCTTCAATCTGAAATCCAAAATCTGAAATCTGAGATCCTGAAGTGGTCGCAGTCACGCCAAGGCGTGAATTCATAAAATATCCGGGCTAGAGATCCTGTAGCAAAAGCTGTTTACTTTCGCTATGTAGATTTGCTGCCCAGTAGCCAGCGGAATTTCCCACATCAAACCCATTGCCTTCAAGGGCCACGGCTAACAACCCTTTTTCTTTGATGATGGCTTGCACAACGGGAACATCGTCCAGCTCACCCTCGATATGCGGCCGCAACTTTTCAATGTAATCAAAAAAGTGGGGTAAGAATATACCGCCGCCAAAATTCTTGAGTACGCTGTCTCC
>CBFDBW010000440.1:0-2768 GCA_965603145.1 uncultured Syntrophobacterales bacterium | reverse complement strand
TCATGGATTACGGGCTTGAGGCATGGGGCATAGGGAAGTAATTGCGAATTTCGAATTGCGAATTTCGAAATTATCGATCCGCAATCCACAATGATCTGACCTCTGACCTCCGACTTTTTTGTATTTTGGTTCCTAGTGCTTAGTGCCTAGTGGCTTCTGCTGCCCGCCGGCTTTACTCCATCCTCATCACTTCACTAACATTCTTCCTCGCTGCGGCTCGGGCTGGGAAAAATCCGGCAACCAAAGAACAGGCCAGAACTAAAACCAGGGTCTTGGCAAACAGCGCCCCCGGAACACTGAACTGAATCGTCCAGCCGAAGGATTGCTTATTGATTACAAAAATAAGCAGCAAAGAAAGAAGTATACCGTTTACTGCTCCCAACACAAAGCTTATCAATCCCATGAGTCCAGCTTCCAGTAAAGTCATCCTCTGCACCTGTTGGTCTGTCGCACCCACAGCCTTCAGGACGCCAATGTCGCGCTCGCGCTCCATGACCAAGAGGACAAGGGTGTTCACGATACCAAAAATCGCTACCACAATAGCGATCACTTGCAAGGCGTAGGTTATGGAGAACGTCTGATCAAAAATCCGCAATATTTCTTTGCGGAGTTCCCTGTTACTGGTAACGAATACTCCCTGATTTTTTCTGAGCTGGTTTCGAATGAGCGTTCTTGTCTGCTCGAGATTGGTCCCGGGCTCGAAATAGATTCCCACCGATGTGTACCTGCGTTCTTCAGGCCAGTAGCGGTGAAAGGTGGAGCGGTCCATGATTACCATGCCGCCCTCTGTGCGATAATCATAGAAGACACCTGCAATTACAAAACTCTGTATGCCCTTGGGAGTTGGAAGTTCGAGCTGATCTCCTTCGCCAAGAACCAGCCGCTCTGCCAGCACCTCTGAGATGGAGACCTGGCCTAGCTGTCGACAGCGACGAAGGATCTCTTTGGAGAAGCCGCGCCTGTACATGATCCGGCTTAATCGTTCCTTCACCTCCAGATCAGTAACGTCCAAGAGTACCGGCACTTCACCGATCCGGATCGGGATCTCGCTAAGGCGTTCCATAGCAACAAATCCAGGCAGACGAGGTAGATCCTCAACCAACTCAAGTGGCAAGCTGCCTCGCTGGCCAGTAAGCCGTACCGCTGGAGAGATGTATAGGTCTGCGGCGATTATCTGCTCCGTCCAGGTTACCACTGTCTGGCGGAAGCTTAATATCATTATGGAAATGCTAATAAGCATGGCAAGCGCCGTCATCAAAGAGGCAATGGCGACCGCCGAGCGGTTGAGAGATCGACCGAGATAGCGACTCGCCATCTTTCCCTCTATTTTGAACAGTCCGGCCAGCCCTGGTGCCAAGGCCCTGTTCACCAAAATGACACTGGCCGGGGTGAGAAAGGAAAATCCTGCCAGTATCAAGAAAGCTGCAACAAAGCCGAAAAGAGGGAGGCCGTCAACCGGTGGCTGCTGGCTGCAGAAATAGCCGAGCCATAAAACCACAGCCCCCACCAGAGAGATCCTGCCGAGATTCATATGGAGCCGCCTCTCCAAGCTACCTCGATAAAGAGCCTCCCTTGGCAAAGTACGGCTGGCCTCAAGAGAAGGAAACAGTCCGCCCAGTAAGGCTACACCCAACGCTGCCCCTGCACCCAGGAAGATGATCAGCGGCGACAGGCTAAGGGTCTCAACACGGACTAAGAGGTAAAGCTCACTGATGGTCTGGGCCATTGCCTTAAGAGCAAATTTCGCCATAACCAGACCCAGACCCACTCCAACCAGTGCTCCTAGCAGCCCGACTACCAGCGCCTCACTCAAGAAAAGTCCGAGAATCTGCCATCGTTGGGTTCCGAGCACGCGGAGCATAGCGATCTCATAACGCCGTTTGTTCACTGCGAAGGCGACAGCGTTATAAACCAGAAAAATACCTACAAATAGAGCGATTAGACTGAGGGCGAGGAGATTTAACCGATAGGCATTTATCATTTCTTTTATCCGCCCGAGGCGGTTCTGTGGTGGCTCAACCGTCACATCAGCGGGCAGAAGCTCCTGCAGTTGTTCGCGTACTTCTTCAACGGCGAAACCCTGTGCCAAGATCAGATCGATGCGATCAAGCCGCCCTATCCTATCAAAAGCCTCTTGAGCAGTTGCAATATCTACCAGGGCCACATTGCCCTCTAGAGCACGAGCCGGTCCTTTGAGTTCAAGTAGGGTTTGCAGAGTGAAGGTCAATTGCCGGGAACCGGAAAGGATTTCCACCTGGTCACCCACCTTGAGCCCGTGACGCTTGGCAAATTTTTCGGTTAGTGCAATGGCGCCAGGTTCGGTGAGAAATGAAAGAATGGCATCAGTCTTTTGTTTGGATTCTACGAAAGAATACTGCCGAAACTCGCGGTCACTAAATACGTCAATACCGAGCATCAACAGGGGTTCATCCACCGGCAGCGCCGCTATGACATTGAATTCCAAAACTGGTGTGGCTGCTCGCACCCCATCCGAGGAAGCCACCGTTGCATAGAGATCTTCCGGGAATCCATTTCCCTGACCCGTTACTTGTAGCTGGGCATTACCGGCGAGTGAGGTCACCGTATCTCGGAAGGATGTCAAGGCACTCGAGGCTGCGGTCTTGATCCCCACAAACACTGCAACCCCCAATGCCACGCCCAGCACACAAAGGAGAGTACGGCCTTTATAGCTGATCAGGTGCCTAAGACAGAACCAACGCCACAACCGGATCATGCCGCCTCCAGACGGGTCTTGACCACAGGAAACT
>CBFDBW010000439.1:0-2774 GCA_965603145.1 uncultured Syntrophobacterales bacterium | reverse complement strand
CGGGGCAATGCCCGTTTCAGTGTCCCCAAAGGAGCACCAAAGCCCGTCCTGGATCATGGTCTCGATGGCTACCTCGGACCCTTTTTCAGGCTGCTCACCGGTTTGGGGTAGGAATACAGATGTGGCGCTCATATTTTCCATGCCCCCGGCGATAATAATGTCCGCGTCTCCGGACTTTATGGTCTGAGCTGCCATGATTACCGCTTTCATTCCTGCACCACAAACCTTGCTCACTGTAAAAGACGGACTGTATTGGCTTATTCCAGCCCTCACTGCGGCTAGTCCCGCAGGATTTGTACCCAATCCAGCCCGCAGCACGTTACCCATTATCACCTCATCAACCTTCTCTGGCCTGATTTGCGCTCTGGCAAGGACCTCTTTTATTACGATTTCCCCCAATTCATCAGCTGGCACAGTACTCAAGGCGCCCCCGAATCCACCAATGGCAGTGCGAACAGCACTCGCTATTACCACCTCTCGCATAAAAACTCCTTCGTCTCCGCTATTCCTGGCTCAGGTCCTTAACCAGAATAGCAATGTCTTGATACTCATCTTGATGGACATCTTTTACGAAATTTTTCAAGGTAGCTACCAGGCTGAAGCCATTTTTTTCAAAGACCGTTATCGCATCGGTTTGGGAGGCAACGGCTCTGGCGCAGAGCTTATCCAGGCCGGCCGCGCGGGCGAGGCTTGAGAGTTCTTCCACCAGACGAGAGCCCAGGCCACGCTGCCTGACTTCAGTAGCGATGGTTACCCGCATTTCCCCAACATGCTTGCCCCAGCCAGAGGTTTGCCTGTGGAGGGTAGCGTTTGCGAGTATCCTGCCTTCGTGCTCCGCCAGAATCGGTAGGACCTTGTCGTAGTTGATCTGCCGGCACCATTTCTCTACGAGTCTCCGGTCCGTTGGATCGTCCCGCAGGTATCTCAGGTCCTTTTCAGGGAGTGAGACAAAAAACCTGTAAAGACCTTCCAGATCATGGCCGATCATTGGCCTCAGGGTACAACTGAAACCATCCTTCAATAATGCCTTTTTGGGATAGTCTTGCAGCATATTTCCTCCTCGATATCACCTAGGTCTTAGACGAGGCATGAGCAGAATTTGTCTTGGCTACGGTCAATTGGAAGTTTAATTAGCACGAGTTTGATAGGGTATAGAAACAGTTAACAGGGTTCACTATAGCTGTCAATTATAAAAACCGCTACCGTCACTCATGCAAATAACTAAGCTTCAAAAGATTCCCCTAAAGCATAGAAAAGAGCCGCAGCGGAGAGGATGCCACGGTGGAAGTCCTCAAGGGAAAAACGTTCATTGGGCGAATGGGCGCCGTCATCAGGGCTACCCCACCCCATAAGCAGGATGCTCTTGCAGCCGAGCTCTTTTTTAAAGAGGCCCACAATGGGGATGGAGCCACCTTCTCGAATGTACACCGGGCTTTTGCCAAATCCGAATTCAATGGCCCTGGCAGCAGCTTGCACCGCTGGTTGATCGCGTTCCACCAGGACGGGATCGGATCCGTGCATTTCTGAGATCTGGATAGTAACACCGGGTGGAGCAATGGAGTGCACAAAATTCTTGAAGAGCTCATTGATGGTGGCTGCACGCTGATCCGGCACCAACCTCATGCTCACCTTGGCTCCGGCTTTGGCAGGGATAATTGTTTTTGCGCCCTCGCCTGCGAATCCTCCCCAGATGCCGTTTATATCCAGGGTGGGACGTGCTGTCTTGCGTTCCACAATAGAGCAGTAAGGTTCACCTACTAACTGGTCAACTCCCAAGTATTTCTTTAATTCACCTTCATCCACGGGCAAATCGGCCATTTCCTGACGCTCTCTTGGGGCCAGTTCCCGGACATCGTTGTAAAAATTGGGAATCGCAACCGTTCCGTCTTCATTTTTTAGTTGGGCCAGCATTGCAGAAAGAACCTGAATGGGGTTGGCCACAAGCCCGCCAAAACTTCCGGAATGGAGATCGAAGCGTGGACCCTGTACTCCAACCTCCAAGTAGGAAAGCCCCCTCAGTCCATACGTGATGGCAGGGATGTCAGGCGCAAATTGGGAGCCGTCCGAAATGGCAATGACATCGGTCTTAAGCTCATCCAGGTTTTCCTGCAAAAAGGGACCGAGGTTGGGACTGCCGATTTCTTCCTCCCCCTCAACCAGCACTTTGACATTGAGGGGCAGTTTACCACTTACTGCGAGTATCGCTTCCATGGCCTCGAAATAGGTGAGGCATTGTCCCTTGTTATCGGTGGCCCCCCTCGCATAGATGCAACCGTCCCGAATGTCCGGGGAGAATGGAGGAGTAACCCATTCATCCAAAGGATCCGGGGGCTGAACGTCGTAATGCCCGTAGATAAGAAGTGTGGGTAGACTGGGATCAGACACAAGGTGCCCGCACACCACCGGATGACCCGCAGTTTCACGAAGCCCTGTTTGAAAGCCCAGTTTCTTGAGTTTATTCACCACCCATTCTGCACTTTGCCGAGTGTTTTTAGCATACTCAGAGTCAGTGCTCACACTGGGAATCCGCAAGAAGTCGATAAGCTCTGCCACATAGCGCTGGCGGTTCGTTTGAATCTCTGCAAGAACTCTCTGGGGCAGCATGATAAATCTCCTGGAAACTACTTAGCTCCCATTTTATCTCTTCCAGAAGTTTTTTCCACCACCATTTTTGCGCAATTGTGTATGCTAGCCCGGATATTTCACAAAACCGTGTGGTGAGACCGTGAAACTGGGAACCCGCTTGCGGGACTGAGCGGAGCGCAGCGAGCGCG
>CBFDBW010000438.1:0-2793 GCA_965603145.1 uncultured Syntrophobacterales bacterium | reverse complement strand
CATTTTAGACACTTGGCAGCTTGAGACTTGTCTGGTGGGCAATGCCTACCCTACAGTTGACCCATTGGAGCTTAGTGCCTAGTGTTGAGCGTACTATAATCCCTAGTTGATTGAGATAACCTTTCGCAGAGAATTGACCATGTACGTATCTGTGACCTTCTTGGGTCTGCAGCGGGCTAAAGCCCAGAGCGACCAGATTCAAATTCGGTTTTCAAAAAAAACCCGTGTTGCTGACGTGTTGGCGTATATTAAAAAACATCATCCGGAACTTCCGTTTCCAGAAGATGCCATTCTGGTGGCGGTAAACAACAAGGTCTCTTCCATGGAGAGGCTACTTAAGAATAAAGACAACGTCACTTTTCTTCCATTCCTTGGGGGAGGTTAGCCCCCAGCAAGTCGCCACTCAGGGAGTACTTTCACAGAATCTTAGGATTTTTTTCTCTTTTCCTCACATTTTTTCCTTGACATCCAGACAGCTTGTGATTTAAATATCATAGTTCACTAGAGGAGGGCGATCCCCTCCATCTAGGACGGCCCCTAGGCATCAAGTTATTATCCTAATCTTACTTGCTGAGGGGTCTTTTTTTTGCTCTCAACTTGCCCGGCTTCCCTGCCTTTATGGAGTTGTGCACAGTTGCCAGATTCATGCAATTCCGGCAAACCTTGGGTTCCATTTACTCCAGCACTCAGAACCGACAGGGTAGCCTATCTTTTGGTTATTGCCAGAATGTACTACAGCTGTTGAACAAAATGATTGTTTGGGAAACGCAGCTGTTGTACAAGATGTAGAATCAGTGGAGCGTTTCAGAATAAATCTGGATTGTATCACCATCGACTGGCGAGAGGAGGACTTTCCATATTGGGGGGAGAGAACATGGCTACAAACACCGAAAGACGAAGTTACCCAAGAGCCGCAATCAGATGGCCTGTAGCCATCAAGACCGGTCAGGGTATCATCGAGGCCAAGCTGAGAAATCTCGGGATCGGTGGTGCTTACATCCACTGTGAGCAGACACTTGAACCAGGAGAATCCGTTACCCTAACGATTCAGCCCCCAACCGGCTCACCCCTTACTATTATCGCTAAGGTGATTTGGGCAGGTAAGGTCCTGGCACTTGGGGTGGGAGTTCACTTTGTTGAGATGTCTGACCAAGATCGCCAGTTCATTTCCGAGGCTGTGTCGAAGCTACTCAGAGACACCGGAATGGCATAACAGCACCCGCCAGATGGCTAAGCAATGACCTTGGGGTACCTGAGGACAGATGGATGATTGATCCCCTTGTCTCAGGTCTCTACTTCTGATGCTCGAGCGCGAAGGGTTGGCTTTTCAAGAGCCAATATGCGAGAATAATGAAGCGCAGGGCTGAAGAGTACCTGTTCCACCCCGGCCAGCTTAAAAATGTTGAGAGGTTGTAACAAATGACCAGCGGGAAAAACACACGCTGTTATCCTTCAGGCGAAAGAAAAATCGAACAGAAGATCAGCCGTGAGAAAATCCTGGTCTTCCAACAAAATGGCAGCGGTGAAAGGAAAATACAGGGTATAAAAAGATACGGAAAAGAGCACTTTATCATCGAGACTGTCTCCATAGATGAGGGTTTGTCTCCGATTCTGGACGATACCCGGGACTACTTACCATCCGACATTCAGGCTGATCTCGTTTTGGATTTCTTGAAACATCCAGACCTCTCCCACGACCTTGCCGTTGCCTGCCGTGCTAGAAAAATTCCCATCGTAGCTTCAGGGAAGAAACTTCGGGTAAAAGGGGCTTTGACCCCCCCAACCTGATGCGGCCTTTCCAGGCAGGTCGGCCTGGGTCAATATGGTGAACATTTTGGTGCGCCGGAGTTTGTTGTGGAGATAACGAACGGCAATATTGACCGCATCCAGGTATGCCGAGGTGCGCCTTGCGGAGCAACCTGGGACGCTGCCAAGCGGGTAGAGGGATTGCCCGTAGAAGAGGCAGAGGTACGCATTGGCCTGGAGACACAATACTTCTGCGCTGCAGATCCCTCTAGCTGGGATCCAATCTATGGTAAGAGTCCGGTGCACTTCGCCGGTGACGTGCACATTGCGGCTTTCAAGAGAGCCATCCGGAAATAGATCACACTCCAAAATCTAAAATCTCGACCTCAGGCACGTCCCTTGCTATTATCTCAAAACGAGTATTATCTGTGTCACCCACGAGTGTTGTTTTCTACTGATTCTTGTTCGTCACCGTGGTGGAAACATGCCTCCCCGGGTGTCAACCCAAATTGGAGGTGATAAAATGTCTCGGTGCGAAATATATACCGAGTGTTGGTTTTATCGGAACAATATAGATCCGCAATCTCAAGCATTTGAGTTACTCCAAAAATACTGCCACGGAGATTACCCCGCTTGTGCGCGCTACCAATTCTCGCAATCCCTGGGGGCTTTCTATGTCCCGAAGGGCTTGCTACCCAACGAAATCAGAAGGATCAAACCAGTTATCCGCAGTTTGCTCTGATAGCCAGTCCTCCGTATCCTGTCCTCCACCTGATGTGTCCAAATTCATACCTTTACAGTCCGTTCAAACAAACCAGGGGGTCCCGAAAGATCATTTCTCCACCTGGATGATACCTTGAGGGGTAGTTTTGGAAGAATTTGCTGCCGAAACGGTGTTGATCGAGCTTCTCCTATTGACTGAAATTCATCATTTCATTATCTTATCAGTCATAATTAGATCTTCACTTCTCTAGCCCGGATATTTCATGAATTGCTGTCGCGAGACCACGAAGATGGGCGTGCCACCTGTCAACCGTCCCGCGGCAC
>CBFDBW010000437.1:0-2795 GCA_965603145.1 uncultured Syntrophobacterales bacterium | reverse complement strand
AAAGAGTGGCCTTTGCGGCCTGAGATTTCCAGAAGAATGCCACGCCGTGCCGCCAGGGCTGCATCCTCTGGCGTAAGCAGGCCTGGATGGGCAATAATGTCAATGTCAGCCTCTAGCCCAGCCTGATTTGTACCGGGCAGTACTGGTTCCATTATGGTCTCCCCATGGACAACCACCAACCGCGCCCCCAACTTCCTGGCCTCCACCGCCAAAGGTGCAATGGTGGGAGGCGGCACGTGGGTAAGCTCAATTCCGGGCACTGCTTGAATGCGATTGTACTGATTGATTTCTGCCGCAGCTCGTACCACCCGAGGAATAATGAGATCCAAATTACTGCGGTCAGCGTGATCGGTGATACCGATGAATCGGTATCCCATTTCCTCGGCGCGTCGCACCAACTCGCTCACCACAAGTTCACCATCGCTGAATAAGGAATGAGTATGTAGGTCAATCAAAATGCTTCTCCTTTCATTTTTCTCGCATTCGCATGGTGGAAAAAGTACCAGCACAACATGCACAATTTGTTCTGAACGGTTTCATTAACAAAGCCGGGGAGTTTTAACTCAATTGGGCTTGAGGTATTTGATCTTAATGGCAGCCAGACATGATGACAAGGGTATTCAGGAAAAAAGGGAATTGGGGATTTGAGATTGCAGATTGTAGATTTGGGAATGCACAGAGCATCCTTCGACAGGCTCAGGACAAGTAGGGCATAGAGTAAGGAGCCAGAATACGCCTTCCTCAATTCCTTAATTGCTCTTGCTTCACATCTTGTATTTGCCGAAGTCCTCCGGTGAGAGATTTTCCAGAATATCAGTCCACTTCTTGGCTTCCTCGTCTTTGATTTCCACCTTGGCAGTGGAGTCTAGCTTGCCTGATTTCTCTATTACCTTCTCGTCCACATAAATTCGGGCGTTAGCTCGTAAAGCTATGGCAAGCGCGTCACTGGGTCGAGCGTCTATCCGAGTCTCTGTGCCGTTCACATTCAGGTAGATCCAAGCGTAAAAAGTGTTATCCCGCAGGTCGCAAACCTCGACCTTTTCAACCTTGGCCCCTAAATGGCCCATCAGATTCTTGATGAGATCATGCGTCATGGGACGGGAAAACTCGACCTTTTCAAGTTCAGTGGCAATGGCAGTGGCCTCTAATAAGCCAATCCAGATAGGCAAAGATGTTTCGCTATTAGGATCTTTCAACACAACGATGGGCGTATTCGTCTGCGGGTCCATGGTAAGACCCGATATTATCATTTCCCGCACCATGATCTCTCCTTCACAACCTTCAAGCTCACGTTATCTTCCACACAAACCACACCCTCCAAGGAGTGGGCATGTCCTGCGGTAATCAAAACAGGTATCTCCTCACCAACCAGCTCTGGCGGCCCCTGAAAATTCACCACCCGGTTCTGTGGAGTTCGCCCGCTGAGCTGGGATCCTCCGACCTGACTCGGACCTTCCACCAACACCCGAGTGTTTTGCCCCACCTGTGCTTCGTTTTTCTCCAGGGTTATACGCTCTTGCAAACTCTGCAGAGTTTGCAGTCGCTGCAATTTAACCTTTTCCTCCACCTTGCCATCCAGACAACTGGCCGCCGTCTGTGGTCTATCAGAATATTTAAAAGAGAAAAGCGCATCGAAGCGAACTTCCTCCAACAGGTTCAGGCTCCCCTGAAAGTCTTCCTCACTCTCACCGGGAAATCCAACAATCATGTCTGAGGATACCGCCACGTCCTCTTTCATTTCCTTCAACTCTTGCACCAGCCGAAGGTAGTGTTCCCTCGTGTAACCCCGCTTCATTCGTTTTAGAATCCAGTCGGAGCCTGATTGTACCGGAAGATGGATGTGAGGGCAAAGTGGCTCGAAATCAGCAAAACACCGCATAAGTGATGGCGACAGGTCTTTGGGGTGCGAGGTTGTGAAACGAATACGCAGCAACCCTTCCACTTGGGCTACTCGCCTCAGCAATCCAGCAAAATCCAGCTCCTCCGCAACTCCTTGGCCGTAGGAGTTCACATTCTGGCCCAAAAGCGTGACCTCCCGTACGCCGCACTCAACCAGGCTTGCCACCTCACGAACAATCTCGTCGCTCGGACGGCTGCGCTCCTCACCACGGACCATTGGCACTATGCAGTAGGTGCAGAAATTATCACAACCTCTCATGATGGTAACGTAAGCACTCACTCCAGGCCTACACAGTTGCGACCGACCGTCAGACTCATCACCAAAATCGTAGGAAAAATCCACAAAGGCCTGCCGTTCTCCGGTAGTCTCATAACGAGCGAGCATGGCCGGCACTCTACTGATGCCATGAGTCCCTACCACAAGATCCAGGTGTGGCAGCCGTCGCAGCAGATCCTCGCCATACTGCTGAGCCACGCAGCCACCGAGAGCCACTACCAGTCCCGGCTGGCTGCGTTTGAGTTGCTTGAAACGGCCTAGGTAGCTGAATGCCTTTTGCTCGGCTTTGTCGCGAACAGTGCACGTGTTGATGAAGATAAAATCTGCCTGGCGATAATCATCCACAGGCTGGAAATCTTCCTCACCAAGGATTTCTACCAAACGTTCACTGTCGTAACGGTTCATCTGGCAGCCGAAAGTTCGAATAAACAGCCGCCTCCCCTTTCTATGGCCAATTGTATTCACGATTCAGTCCTGATATTCGTTTCCAATTCCTTCTGCAGCCTAGTGATTTCCTTTGTGGCCTGAGATAGCCGTTTGGCCAAAGTACGAATGATCCTTTTAGCGATCTCCGGATGTTCCTCAATCATATCCTGAATGTTGTCGGCTGAATAGACCT
>CBFDBW010000436.1:0-2802 GCA_965603145.1 uncultured Syntrophobacterales bacterium | reverse complement strand
TCTGCGACATTGGCTGAGTGCAGCCCGCCAGGGCGAGCGCCAAGCAATACCAAGCACTCCCGCCAGTCACTGTATGATTTATGATTTCAGATTGTAAATTGCCGAGTTCAGGTTTCAGTGTTCAGTGTTCAGCGGCTATTTTTCTTTTTCCTGACACCTGACACCTTGAGATTTGGTGCTTGGAATTTGATATTTTGCAATGCTCCACCCCTCTGGGGTGGCTCAAAGCCGGGTCCTCCCCCGTACAGCGGGATCTTTGAAGGGCCCGGATTCTTTATTCGACAAAGGTTTCCACCTCTATCTTGTGTCCATCGGTGCGAATGGTGACGGCCCCGTGATGGTCGGTACGGTAGGTTTTTGTTTCCAGGGCACGGTAGCGTTCCAAAACTCGCCTGGCGGGCAAATGGAAAGGGTTGTCAAAGCCGACGGAAAATACTGCGATTCGGGGCTGTAGCCAATGTAAGAACCGAAGTGAACTGGAAGTGCGGCTACCATGATGAGGCACCAGCAGGACATCAACAGGTTCAAGGAGGGGTTGATTGGCCAGGCGGTACTCGACCTCTTTTTCTATGTCTCCGGGGAAGATAAAAGAGACTTCCTTGTAGCTCAGGCGCAACACAAGGGAAAGGTTGTTGAGCTCTCTGTTCGTTGGAATTTTGTGACCTGGATGGAAATCAGTTGGGGGATGGAGAACCTGCACCACCACGCCCTTGATGTTCTGGCTTGTAGGGAGTTCCTGGGGGCCAAGACAGACTACGTTTTTTTGAGCCAACCGTTTCATAAGGTCGGCAAAGTTTGGATCGGAAGTGGAAACATTACTGCTCCAGAATTGTTTGATGGGAAAATGCGTTGCCACAAAAGACAACCCCTTGAAATGGTCGGGGTGGGCATGACTCAACACCACAGCATCCAATCGACGAATACGACGATGCCACAGATAGGGCGCTACCACATGCTGACCCACATCAAACGACCCGCCATAAAAGCCACCGCCATCAATGAGCATTGCCCCCCTGCCAGGTAATTCCACCACCGCCGAGTTGCCCTGTCCCACGTCCAAATAGGTCACCCGGAGATGGGATTGTGTAGAGAGAATGTGATAAGGGATCAGCCATGAAACGACCAGTGCCAAACAGCAAACCGTAATGAGGCTGGTTCGCAGCCAGCGAGAGGTTTTTGTGAATGGAACGAGGAGCAGAATATAAGCAAGTCCTACCTGCCAGGCTCTGGGAGTGCCTGGCCAGAGTGTGGCCCAGGACAGGCCGCCGAATTTGGCTGCGAGGAGGACCAGCAATTTAAGGCCCAGGGTGCCAAGAGTCAAGAGAAAACCAGCCAGCAAGGTGGAAACTGGCAGCAAACAAAGGGCCAACAGTCCTGCCGGCAAAATAAGAAACCCCACAAGCGGAACCGCCAACAGGTTGGTGATCATACCTAAGGGAGTCAAGCGGTGAAAATGATAAAGGACCACCGGGGCGGTAAAGAGAGATAAGATCAAGGAGGCACAAATAAACTGATACAGGCGATATCCCAGTCGGCGCAATCTTTCGTCTTGACCATCCTGGGGCTGCAGTATACGCACCACCGGCAGCATAGGCAGGATCCAGACCAGAGCGACGACACCAATAAAGGAGAGCTGAAAAGATGCAGCAAAAAGAGCCTCAGGGTGAAAGCTCAGGATGAGAAAGGCTGCAAGCAGAAGGGAATTGAGAAGATCCTTTTCTCGCTGGAGTACCAAGGCCAAGGTGAAAAATGCAAGCATCAGGGTGGCACGTAGTGCAGGCAAACCCATTCCAGTGAGCAAGCCGTAAGTAAGGGCAATGGGAAAGGCAGCGAGAGCGGCTGCCGGACGTGCTCCCCACCTGCCGGCCACAGCGGCAATACGCACCAGGAAAAAATGAAATATCAGGAAGGCAAAACCCGCCACCAGACCAAGATGGAGACCAGAAATGGCCAGCAGATGTCCAATTCCTGCGTTGTAGAGTAGTTCTCGGAGCTTAGCACGCAGTCCATAACGTTCACCGAGTAAAAGAGCTCGATAGAGACCAGCAAGATCCGGGGGTAGCCAGGCCTCCAAAAAGACTCGGCTTCTGGTGCGGATGTTATCCAGAAGATAGCTCAGCCCTCTGTCTGGTTTGCCCAGGGGAACCAGTTCAGCATCTTGCCTCACATAACCTCTGACCCAAATGCGTTGGTCTGCGAGGTATTGTCTGTAGTTGAATCCACCAGGATTGTTTAAGTTTCGTACTGGTTTAATCCGTACACGACCAATAAGACGTTGACCCACTGACCATTGTTTTTCACAATTGCGGACAGTAAGAAGCAGGTTGCCCGAGACCGTGTGCCAGCTCTCACCCTCTTTAAGAGCTTCAAGCCGTAGGACCATTCTGGTGCTACTGAGGCGATGTTCAGGAGAATGAGTGATGGTACCCATTAGAAGCGCACTTTTTTTCTGCAAAAGGTGCTGAATGGTAGCAGGGGGCTGCGCAGGATCGGGAATTGTTGTGGAAGCGAGAGCTCCCATGACCACAAAGATAGCCAGAGGCAGTAGGAGCAATCTCAGCCCTCGCGCAGTAAGGAAACATAGCAGAGCACAGAGGAATATGGCCAAAACAGCGAGAATGAAAGGTTCTACAGGTAGGTGACGCCCCGCAAATATGCCGCAACAGAAGCTGATTAGCAGATAGAAAAGAGGACGGTGTACAGCTGACATGAAATGTGCGCCTTTCTTGGGG
Source organism: uncultured Syntrophobacterales bacterium (assembly GCA_965603145.1). Classification (GTDB taxonomy): domain Bacteria; phylum Desulfobacterota; class Syntrophobacteria; order BM002; family BM002; genus BM002. The sequence goes on along the minus strand of CBFDBW010000436.1, from coordinate 70 downwards.
AGGGAGAGTTGAGCTGTCCTTCTAAGTAAGCTTAACCGAGCAAATCAGGCCATTCTCGGCGCACATCGAC
>CBFDBW010000435.1:0-2808 GCA_965603145.1 uncultured Syntrophobacterales bacterium | reverse complement strand
ATCACGGTAGGCCACTGTCGACATTTTCAGGGCCAATTTCTATCTCAATGTCCTTGAACTTCCCGTTCCTCTTTGTCTTCTCGCCAGGCAAATGGGCGGTATTGAGAGCTTGCAACCGTTGCAAGTAAGCCATCTTGGTGCGTTCGCGCTCAGCTGCCAGCGCAACTACTTTTTTCAAGGCAACCGGTCGTTGGTCGTCAGCACCATGCAAAACGTCCAGTTGCAGAATCTGCAGTTGCGCCTGGCTTTTTATCAAGTATTTTTCCAGCGCCATCTTCAATTCATTGGCCTTGTCACCAACATCCGCAGGCAAAGTCCCCTCTTGGACCCGCGCCAGCATCTCCCCATGCATTTGTCGAAAAGCTGCAACCAGATCTTTTGGCTCGGACGGCATACTGGCAATCTCGCCAGGAGCTGATCCCTGATCAGTCGCACACCCTGGAGTTATAATCATGGTGAGAAAAACGGCTATGACTGGAATGGCAAACAGTAAGGATCGAAGAACAATCATCATGGTAAAATCTCTTTGCTGAGGTAAATGGCGCAGTTCTCTAGGTGGATTCACTCCGTTTAATCTACCCTACGAGGCTGCCCGACAACGTCATTCTGAGTCCGCTGCAGGCGGGCGAAGAATCTCGAAATCCTTCGCTTAGTTTATCCCGTCAACAAGCTCAGGACAGGCTCTGACTGAGTCGAAGGGCTCAGAATATGGATCAGAGGTTTCCGCATGCAGACTAATTAGTGCTTGACGCACCAAATTTCCCTTTGTTACTGTTTTTCCATACGATGTTCCTGTACAATCACTAAAACCATGACTCATCTCTGGCTTTCTCTACAGAGTAGACTCTGGCAACACATGGCAACAGATTGCCTTTTTCCAACCGGTATTGGGAGGCTTAAGCTGTATGAATCACAATAAAAAATTAGTAGCCCTTTTCGTTAGTCTTGCCACCTTGCTTGTGTGTACCAATCAGGTTTTCGGCTACTCAGAAAAACCGGCGAAAGTGGCCATCCTGCCTGTGAAAATTCACGCACCCGAGAAGATGGAATACCTCCAGGCCGGGCTTATGGATATGCTCGCCTCTCGTATCAGCGGGAAACATAATGTGCAGATTTTAGACAGAAAGCAAGTGGCAAAAACCTTTAAAAAATTCAAAAAGGACCTGAACGAAACAACGGCCAGATCTCTGGCTGAGGATTTGGGTGCAGATTATATTGTCTCCGGCAGCGTCACCTTCTTTGGAACGGGTGGGAGTATTGACTTTAAAGTCTTTAGCCGCGATGTGGCCAAGCCACCCCTGGCCGTCTACAGCTTGATAGAAGATATGAATAATCTTCTCCCTCAGTTTAGTCAGGTAGTGGATGAAATTAATGCAAAAGCTTTTGATACAAGTTCCCGCCAGGTCGCGGCTGGGCCAAGACCAAAGGCTCAACAGCCTCCAGCAGCACAGGATGCTCCACTCCCGACGCCCAAAACCGCTGCGCCTGAGAAACAGGCTCAACAGCAAGCAGCGGTGGGTCCCTGTCCTCAAGGGACCGAAGCCACCAAGCCCCAGATGGCATCCATCAAACAACAACGGCTCCAAGAAAGACCCGTGAGCTCCAAAGTCAGCCGGCAAGCTCCGGCAGCAACTCCACTGGCCTTACAGGCGAGCCCATGGAAAAGCCTAAAACTGAACCAAACCCTGTTGAGTATGGATATAGGGGATCTATTTGGTGACGGCTCTAAAGAACTGGTGGGTATGAGCCGCAAGAAGATCTTCGTCTATCGATATGAAGCTGAAGGGCTCCAGGAGCTGGCCAAATACCGCGGAGCTAAAGACGACCGCTTTGTTTGGGTATCTGTAGCCGATATCAACCGCAATGGCCGGGATGAAATTTTTGTCTCCAGCCAGAAGAAACTGAGCGACATCAGAATGAAAGCCTCTTCATTTGTCCTGGAGTGGGATGGTGAAAAATTTGCCCGCTTAGCCGAGAATCTGGATTACTACCTCCGGGCGGTGCGAGTTCCCGGTGAGCCTGTCAAGCTGTTGGCGCAAAAAAGCGGTAGAGATGGCACCCCTTTACCGGAAATCTATAACCTGGTCTGGAAAAACAACACCTTGGTCCCCGGGGGCACCCTATCATTTCCAGAATCTGCAGATATTTACAACAGCTCCATAGGAGACATCACCGGTCGGGGAGAAAGTGAAACCGTCATGATCAACCCAAAGCGGTATCTGGTCTTGATTGATCCACTCGGCCAACCCCTGTGGAGAAGTACGGAATCCTATGCCACCACCGAAAACTCCATCAAGGTGGAGATACCTTCAAAGGACATACCACAGCCCGCAGACGATTTAAGGGGCGATGCTTACCGTTTTGCTCCAATCCGGGACACTGATGAAGGGGTGAGGTACATTTATCTTCCCTCGCCGGTTTTATTGACTGACTTGGACCGGGACAACAGGCTGGAAGTCGTGGTTACCCACAATCTCCCTGGGTTTGGTCAACTCACCGGCAGCAGGCAGTACAGCAAGGGAGAAATTCTCTCCTTGACCTGGGGCGGCACCGGTATGCTGGAAAATTGGAAAACAGGTGAGATCAAGGGAGAGATCAACAGCCTGCAAGTTGGAGATCTCAACGGCGACGGGCACGAGGAGTTGATCGTCTGTACCACCGAGTCCGGCGGAATTGCCGGTTTATGGGGCGGCAAGAAAACTGTGATCATGAGCTATGCTTTCACGCCTCGCTAGCGACTCGCAACTCCGCACCCTTCCATACCTGGGGCGGAGTTTGCTTGTCCGCCACAGCGATACCGGAAAAGGA
>CBFDBW010000434.1:0-2815 GCA_965603145.1 uncultured Syntrophobacterales bacterium | reverse complement strand
AAACCATAGAAGAGGAGATGCCGGATTTGATTCTCCTAGACATTTGGATGCCAGGAATCGATGGCATAGAGACACTCAAGCGTATGCGCTCTCTCCACCCGGGGCTCCAGGTTATCATGATATCTGGTCACGGTAGCATTGAGACAGCGGTAACCGCTACCAAGCTCGGAGCCTACGATTTTATCGAAAAGCCCCTTTCCTTGGAACGAACCCTGGTCACCATTCAGAATGCCATAAATTTCCGCCAACTCAGCGATGACAACATCATTTTGCGCCAAAAGGCGAGAATCCCGAACAAAATCACCGGGAATACCACCATTATCCGTCAACTTCAAGAAACAATCGAATTAGTAGCTCCGACTCACGCCACCGTGTTGATAACAGGTGAGAACGGCACCGGAAAAGAGCTGGTGGCGAGGGCCATCCATCATCTCAGCCCCAGGAACAAGCGTCCTTTGGTCGAGGTCAACTGTGCTGCAATCCCTGAGGATCTTATTGAAAGCGAACTCTTTGGTCACGAGCGAGGCGCTTTCACCGGCGCCAATGAGCGGCGGCGGGGACGCTTTGATTTGGCCAATCATGGCACCCTTTTTCTGGACGAAATTGGCGACATGAGCCTGAAAACTCAAGCGAAAATCTTGCGAATTCTGGAAGAACAACGCTTCGAGCGTGTGGGGGGCAGCAAGATCATCCAGGTGGATGTTCGAATCATAGCTGCCACCAACAAAGATCTGAAGCGGGAGATCGGCGAAGGATGGTTTCGGGAGGATCTTTACTATCGCTTGAACGTCATCCCTGTCCAGGTGCCCCCACTGAGAGATCGTGCGGAGGACATCCCATTGCTGGTTGAAGATTTTTTGGGGGAATTTGCTCAAGAAGGCAGTTTGGCCAAGAAACAAATCGGCGATGATGTCTTACCCGTCTTGCAGAAATATCCATGGCCTGGTAACGTCAGAGAGCTAAAAAATTTCATAGAGCGTCTGGTAATCTTGGTGCCAGAAGAGGTCATAGAGCCACACCACATCCCTGCCTCTTTCCACCAATGCTTTGAGCAGGTCAGCACCAGTAACGCCCTGGATCAGCCCAACTTTAAGACGGCCAAAATTCAATTCGAAAAAGAGTACTTGCGAAAAAAACTAGAAGAACATAAGTGGAACATCTCACAGACTGCGGGGGCCATCGGTATCGAGAGGAGCCACTTGCACCGCAAACTCAAAGCCTACGGCGTGGAACAAGAAAAATCCAAACAGTGATTGCCCGCCAGAATCTGCACTCACTGATACTTCATCTTTTCCTGCTCAATAACGTCGATGAGCTCGTACATTATTTGGGGCAACCTCATGTTGACCCTATCCCAGGAAACCGTATGGGGAGTTTCATAGAGTTGGCCCCTCAGCTTCAAGCCAGCATCACCTATGGCCTGGGTAAGCCCACTGTCGATGAAGGGCTTGAACTCTTCGTAGGCTGTGACGAAGCTGAGAAAGCGGTCGGTCAAGCGGTAAGGTGTGATCAGTATATCTCCAGCGAAAAGAATGGCATCCTTGAACACATTGCGCACCGTGGCTTCTTCTTGGTTGCGATCATAGCTGAGTCCGGAAAAGGCGGCGTTGTCTGCGTACATTTTAATCAGATTGTCAGCCACATCCAGGTAAGTGAGGGTGAGATCGCGAATAAAATGATCGGAGATTTCAAGGCCTTCTTCGATGACCAGGGCGTTCAGGAGTGTAGTGACAATATCCACGCCCATTTTGTGGATCCCCCGACTCTCATCATCCTCGGATATGGGTTGGTGTTTGTGATCGTAGGGGCCATCGAGAATCTCCACTTGGGCGATGGCGCTCGCTTTGCGATAAACCTCTATGAGTGTAAAGATTTCCACGCCCCAGTTGGTGGCGAAGTGCATCCTCCTCAGCAAACTGTTGTCAAAGGCCACCTCCCCGGACAACTGATAGTGGAAATTGAGGAGAAAATCCACGATCCTGAGAACCTTGTCCTCTTGAGTGTCGGTGAATTTTCTCTTGAGCGCAATAAGGAGAGGATCTAGCAACAACCTTTTGGCGCGACCGTAAAGCTGATCATCTCTGAGTCTGGCATAGAACGCCTTCGAAAACTGATAGTTCAACACCACGACCGGGTAGAAAAGCCGGTCAATCAATTTGCGATCAAACGTCCTGATGTCAGCGTCAACCACTCCTATACACTGGGCGCCCAAAGCCAAGGCAATGCCGAAGGAGAGAAACATATTCCTGCCTTTACCCGGCTCCTCAAGTCCAAAACCCGCCTGTGATAGTTGCTCATAAATGGAAGAGAAACCAGGACCATTGTTGTGCTGTATGAGAAAGTTTTTCAGACCGTATGACTTCAAGATATCCGCCAGCATATTGGCCTCATCAACGTTGGCTCCGTCCAGACCAAAGATAATGTGGGAGAGGTATTTCACCTCCCTAAGATGCTTGACAATGTTCTTGAACACCGGGAGGTTTTCCTCATCCGTGAATTCAGTGGCAAGCAAAGGAACCACCAGTACGGCCTTCTTCCACTTGGAGTGAAAGCGGAGCTTGGTTTTCATGTCCCGGGGCTGAGGTCCCAGGAGATGAAAGGAAGTTATCTTAGTATGTTTCTGGGCAAAAAACGACATCATTCCTCCTTTCGCGCGGGTGATGCATCGAGTTGATGGGGCAGGCTAATATAATAATTCAAGCTTACTAAATTATGTGCTGGCACACAAGGGCATAGGCGTTTCTGGGAATTCAGGGATGAAAAGATTGAGAGATTTAGGAATTAAAGGTTTCAGGTGTCGGGTGTCAGGTGTCAG
>CBFDBW010000433.1:0-2821 GCA_965603145.1 uncultured Syntrophobacterales bacterium | reverse complement strand
CACATGGAAAATCAGGTTCTTTTCTTTTTCCTGGTACTCGCAGGAACATTCCAGTACCGGGAACCCGGGCTTGTAAAACCATTGGTCGATAAACCAGTCATAATTATCTCCGGTAACCTCCTCGATGCATCGCGCGAAATCAACGGTTTCTACCACGGAATCTCTATGTTTTTTCAGAAAGAGAGTGATAACCTCCCACCATTCTTCCTCACCCAAAATTCTGCGTAACATGTGCAATCGGGCGGCGCTGCCCGGGTACAAGTGCATGTCAAACAGATCAATCGGCTGGCTGTAGACGTTGGTGACGATAGACCGCCGGTATTTGGAATCGTGCTCCTCAAAATAGGTCTCACGATTCTCCAACAACCGGTAGTAGAACTCATCCTCTCCTTCGGCATCTTCGGTGTAAAGCAGGTCGAAATAGGTGGCAAAACCTTCATGTAGCCAGCTGTGACTCCAACTCTTGGACGTCACCAGGTCTCCAAACCACTGGTGTGCAAGTTCGTGGGCCACCAGGTGTTCGCTGGTGAAGTCCAGATGGGCCCGCTCGTCATGCAGGGTCATTTCTGTGAGAGTAGTGGCGGTGGTGTTTTCCATGCCCCCAAAAATAAAATCCTGAGCCACAACCTGGGAATACTGGTGGTAAGGGTAGCGGATGCCCGTTTTCTCGGAAAAATAGCGCACGATGTCTGCTGTTTTCTCAAAGGTGCGGTAGCCTTCCTCCTCCCGGCCTTCAGGCACGTAGAAGGATAGAGGAATGTCTTCAAAATGATCCGTCAGTTCAATGTAAGCACCGATCGCCAAACTGATGAGATAAATGCTGTGAGGCTTCTCCATGGACCAGTGATATACCAGCCGTCCATCATCGTCCTCGTACTTTTCTTTGAGTTCACCATTGCTTACCACCACATAGGGTTTATCCACCGTAGCGCGGATCTCACTGGTAACTTTCTCGCGAGGGTGGTCTACACAGGGAAACCAGTATTTATTGTCCTCGTCCTGGCCCTGACTCCACACCTGCCAAAGCTTATCCGGATAGTGCTCATCCGGGCCGGTGAAATAAAGGCCCAACCGCGGGTTCTCTACCCCATAATCAATACAGACCGTGCTGCTCTGGCCGCGGCCGAGAGGTCCAGCCAGGTGTATCCTTACACCTCGATCGTTTTGCTTGAATTGGAGAGTTTGTCCATCGTCGGTAGTCACACGATCAATACGTATCTCCCTGGCGTCAAGAAAAATGCTTTCAAGATTTTTCTTAATGGAGGTAAAACTAATGCGCGCTGTCCCCTTCAGTTTTTTCGCCTCTACTCCCACCACCAGATCGAGATAGACATGGCTGAGCATCATGTCCCGTGAAGGATTCCAGTGGGGTTTGGCATCCGGCAGGAGAAAGTTATCCTCCTTAACCGTTTCAGGAAAATATTTGCAAAAATACAGGTTCGACATCATCATCTCTCCGCTTAGGTTCTAGGTGATCAGTTGATTAGAAAATTAGACAATTAGTTTAAGTAAAATGTGAACGGTGAACGGTAAACGGTGAACAGTTCGTCTTCACTCTTTTCTCGCCTTACAACGCTGTGCGCTATGCGCTCTGCGCCGTGCGTTTCAAATCTTCGGACAAAACCTGTTTACCTCGCAATACAGATGTAGCAGGGCAAAAGCAACCGCATGTTTTTTCTGTGTAGGCGTTCCCCACAACGGCCAGCGATGCATGGCCTCCAGGATCCTTTCCAGGTCTTCATTAAAGAAATAAGCGCGCTCGAATTCACCGAAGCTTTGCCCACTTCTGAGGTCAGCGGTTGGGAACCAAATGGGCACCCACCCCTCCACATTCTCCTCAAACATCTCCCAGGCGTCCCTGGGGTTAACCCCAAACGGCACTGTCTCCCAGTCGATTTCTGGCAGGGGAAGGCTGTCGTCTAGAAACTCTTTCAGTAAGGGATTCGGTTTTCTTGACATTGTCTTCTTTGAGGTATGGTCAAATAGTCAACGGTAAACAGTGAGCAGTAAGCGGTAAGCGGTAAACATTTTATCTGCTTTACTGATTTTCTAGTTTCTTAATTACCCGCTTTGCGCTTAGCTGACCTCTTTCGCCAACCTGCCAAGCGCACTTTGGACCCTAAACGTTCGCGCAAGGAGACCCTCGCCGCCCTTAACCTCGACTTCCTCTTCAAGTCACCATATTTCCCAAACCGTCCCTTGCGACTCAAAGGTTTTCCCTCGTATTTAGTCAATTAGTTGATTAGAAAATTAGACAATTCGTTAAAGTAAATGGTAAACGGTAAACAGTAAACGGTAAACCGTTGAAATCGTTCAAGTCCATGAAGTCGTTAAGTCGTAAACGGTGAACAGTAAGAGATGTTATACGTTATATGTTAGAGGTTGCTTTCTGACCTCTGATTTCCGACTTCCGATCTCTGATCCTTTCTCGCCGCGTCGCCGTGTCTCCGTCTCTCCGTGTCGTTCCGAAGTGCCTAGTGCTTAGTGCCTACTGCCTAGTATCAATCTCTGTCCTCTGTCTTTTGTCCTCTGCCCTTCGTCTCGTCCGGCATCTCGTCTCGCCCGTCTCGCCGGCGAACGCAGTGAGCTCCTATGCTCTATGCCCTATGCGTCCTACTTCTGCCCTATGCCTCTTCAATCATCCTCCGGCAAAGGCACCTGATAAACCTTAAAATCCTCACCCATCTCAGCGCCTTCAAACCGAGATTTGGCTGCTTCTGCCAGAAGAGGTAGCTCATCGCTGCCATAGCGGGGGCTGATGTGAACCAGCACAGCGCGGCATACCCCCGCCCTCTCGGCAACGCGGGCCGCATCCACCACG
>CBFDBW010000432.1:0-2828 GCA_965603145.1 uncultured Syntrophobacterales bacterium | reverse complement strand
GGGAATGCGCTCGCTAGAGCATTTTCACCAACCGAGGTAAGAGCTTGGCAATCTTAAGAGGCTACTCCAGACCGCAGTTTCCTGGCAAAAGGCGCAGAAGGCGAGGACTGAGATTTATAGTTTGGACCTCATTAGTCCTCATAGTCGTGCTGCTGGGAAGCGGTGCTTACGGTTTTTATCGAGTAACCCGGAATCTTCCCCAGATTTCTTCCTTGAAAGATTACCAGCCCAGTATCGTCACCACGTTATATGCGGATGACGGTAGCCCCATAGCGGAGTATTACCTGGAGCACCGCATTGTGGTTCCCCTGGAGAAAATTCCCCAAACTCTCATAGATGCCTTCGTGGCAGCCGAAGACTCGCGCTTTTTCGAACACGAGGGGATTGATTTCTTTGGAATACTGCGGGCTTCGTGGAAAAATATCAAAGCGCGGGGCATTGTCCAGGGTGGCAGCACTATAACCCAGCAAGTTACCAAGTCGTTACTGCTGACCCCTGAGAGGAGTTTTACTCGGAAACTCAGAGAGGCAATCCTTGCCTACCGGATTGAAAAATACCTATCCAAGAAGGAAATTCTTTTCCTCTACCTCAACCAAATCTATCTTGGTCACGGCGCCTACGGCGTCGAAGCTGCGGCGCAGAACTATTTTAGCAAAAACGTGGAGGCGCTGGACCTCGCCGAGAGTGCCATGCTAGCTGGTCTGCCTCAGGCTCCCAGTCGCTACTCACCCTATAGTCACCCTCAGCGGGCAAAAGAGCGGCAGGTTTATGTTTTGAACAGGATGGTGGCCGCTGGGTACATCACTACCAACCAAGCCGCTGAAGCTCTGGCTTACAATCTTGATGTCAAGGCGCGTAAGGACTGGAATGTCGGAAGTGTACCCTATTTCGCCGAGCACGTTAGGAGGTATCTAGAGGAGAAATACGGGCAAGAAGTATTATACCGCGAGGGACTCCAAGTCTACACCACGGTGAATGTGGCTCACCAGAAAAATGCGCAACAAGCCATCAGAAAAGGGTTGTACGATCTGGATAAGCGCCAGGGCTACAGAGGACCTCTCGGACACCTGGCCCCTGAGGAAATAGAAGCGTTTTTCCAGAACCTGAAGGAGTCTGCGGACGGCAACGGGTTAGAGAAGGGGGCTGTGGTCAAGGGAGTAGTCATCGGAGTCTCGGGGGAAGAAAAAAAGGCGTCCGTGCGGCTTAGTGAAGGATTAGGCACTCTTGCTGTGGAAAAAATGGAGTGGGCTCGCACGCCTGATCCAGAGATCGCCTATGGCACCGTGAAAATTAGCGATCCGACCAAGGTTCTGAAGATTGGCGATATTATTCTTGTGCGCTTAATAGAACAGGACGCCCAAGCCGGTAGCTGGGTTCTCGCCCTGGAGCAGGAGCCGGATGCTCAAGGTGCTTTGCTTTGTATGGCAAACGGAACTGGCCATGTGAAAGCAATGGTGGGCGGACTGGATTTCAATATCAGCCAATTCAATCGTGCTATCCAGTCTCGACGCCAACCGGGTTCTTCATTCAAACCGTTTACCTATGCTGCCGCACTGGATAAAGGCTATACCCCCGCCACCATTATTATAGACTCGCCGATCATCTATACCGACGATCAGATGGACTGGAAGTGGAAGCCGAAAAACTATAAGGAAAAGTTTTATGGACCCACACTGTTCCGCACGGCCCTGATCCTCTCCCGGAACGTGGTAACCATCAAGATCGTGCGAGATATAGGTATTGATTATGTCATAGACTATGCTCGTCGGTTTGGGATCACTGCACCTCTGTCTCGAGACTTATCTCTAGCCCTTGGCTCTTCAGGGCTTTCTCTGATTGAGCTTACCAATGCCTATTCAGTTTTTGCTAACCTGGGTGAACTGGTAAGCCCTGTCTTTATCACGAAAATTTTGGACCGCCATGGCAATCTGCTGGAGGAGCACAAGACTCAAAGGGAAAGAGTACTCGACAAAGATACTTCATATATTATGACGCACTTGCTCCAGGAGGTTGTCAAATATGGCACCGGCTGGCGGGCACGCGCGCTCAAGCGACCCAATGCTGGAAAGACCGGGACTACCAATAATTTGCAGGACGCCTGGTACATAGGTTTTACACCTGAATATGTAACCGGTGTGTGGGTAGGATTTGACGACGATAGAACCTTGGGAAAATATGAGACCGGATCGAGAGCTGCCAGCCCCATTTGGGTAGATTTTTCTCGGAAGATCCTCGATAAAGAACCGGTAAAGGTCTTTACAGTGCCGGAAAATGTAGTGTTTGCGAGGATAGATCCTGAGACAGGACAACTGGCCAATCTTGGCGACGAGAAGGCCATTTTTGAAGCGTTTAAAGAAGGAACAGCTCCCACCAAGACCACAGGGGTAACCGGACCTGCCATGGGTGAATTCTTCAAAGGCGACTTGGATGCGGAACCCATGTAGGCTAGAGTCGTAAATATCTCCTACCTTTAACAGCACACATCTCAGTCTTAGTCGCACCGACGCGGAGACAAGGTGACGCGGGGACGCGGCGATTAGGACTCATGCTGATTGTTCTATATTTTTCAACTTTGGAATAACCATGCAAAAAATCTTCGGCCGAGATGGGTTATTGAGCAAGGCTCTCGGCGACTACGAATACCGTTCAATCCAAGAAACTATGGCCCGGGAGGTAGAGACAGCCATCGGTGAGGGACGGGAGAGTATAATAGAGGCTGGGACCGGCACAGGAAAAACCTTGGCTTATCTCATCCCAGCTGTGCTGAGCCGGAAAAAGACGATTATTTCAACAGGGACAAAAACACTTCAAGATCAATTGCTGGAACA
>CBFDBW010000431.1:0-2828 GCA_965603145.1 uncultured Syntrophobacterales bacterium | reverse complement strand
TATCGATTGCCCTGATCAATTACCGCAGCATCCTCTCCCACTGCGGGTCCTACCACCAAATCTGGCGCCTGAGAAGTATAGCCCAGGAGTCTTGCTAAGGTTTCAGGTCTAAGTTTGCCCGTAGGCAGGATTTCAGCGGCCATCACATTCTCCTGTATCATGTATAAATCGCGGCTGTCTGCCCGCAACGCTCTCTCCTGCCAGCTCGTGCCTCGCAGTGGCAGGCGGGCTTGCGAGGCGGACGGGGAAAGCCGCTCCCACAGCTTTTTCATTTTCTATAGCATAGTCCTTCTATGAACGGCAATCCAGCTGGCGATACCCACTCTACTAACAAAGCTTCGCCACGAAGCACAGACTAGGTTTAAATCCGAAATCCGAATGTCGAAACCGAGGCCCTATGCTCCATGCGGCGAAAGGAGTGAGCCACAACGGACCCTTTATGCTATATTGTCGGCATGCCGACAAAAGCAAGCAACAAAATGATTGATCTCAAGAATCCCAAAGAAGTGGCTCGAATCATTGACCAGACTCTGTTGCAACCTACGGCCACCAGCGATCAGGTTCAGGAATTTTGTCAAGAGGCTGCTGCCCTGGGCTTTGCTGCTGTGTGTGTTGCGCCGAGCTGGGTTCGGTTGACTGCCAAGATTATGAAAGCCGGCAAGGTCCGAGTGTGCTCAGTTGCCGGCTTTCCTTTCGGCTTTGAGCCTTGGGAACTCAAGGTGCAGACCGTGCAAGCCGCCCTGGCCGCCGGCGCTGACGAAATCGATTACGTGGTCAACTTGGGTGCAGTCAAAGGCGGAGATTATGAGCTCATTGCTGCTGAAATGGAGGCAATGCGACGGGGCGCTGACAGTATGGTGATAAAGGTCATTCTGGAAACCGGTTATCTTACCCGGCAAGAAAAGAGGAAACTTTGCCAGCTGGCGGTGGACACAGGTTTGGATTACGTCAAAACCTCCACCGGCTTCGGACCAGCAGGAGCATCTGTGGATGATGTGAGACTTCTCGCTGAGTGCAGCCAAGGTAATATCAAGGTGAAGGCTGCGGGTGGAATTCGAACTCTGCAGGATCTGGAGGAGATGGTGGTGGCGGGTGCACACCGTATCGGCACCAGCGCCGGCAGGGAAATCGTTGCCGAGGCCGCCGCTGGCGGCAAGTAAGTGGTAAGCAGAAAGCAGAAGAAAAAGGTTGCTGGTTAATCGCTAATATGAGACATAGACACTTTGCTTGTCTATGAGCAGGAGATGCTTATCTTATAAAAGGTTGGCAAGTAGATAATAGTGATGGAACGGATGCTACATTGGAGGAGACATGATCATTGAACAAGTTCAAGTGGGAAATTTTGCGGTCTTTGCTTATGTTGTGGGTTGTCCGGAAACCGGTGAGGGAATCGTAATCGATCCAGCAGACCAGGTGGAAGTCCTTTTGGACATTGCCAAAAACAGGAAAATTGACAGGATCAAATACATAGTAAATACACACGGCCACGCTGATCATGCCGGCGGCAACAGGGAACTGAAAGAGCGTACCAACGCCCAGATTGTGGTCCACAAAGATGATGCCGAACGACTGGCCAATCCATCGGCTTTGGCCATCCAGATCTTTCAGTGTGAAACCTCACCCCCGGCAGATATAACTGTTGCGGAGGGAGACCGGGTCGAATTCGGCAACCAATCCCTCGACGTCATCCACACGCCCGGCCATACCCCTGGAGGAATCTGCCTCTATACCAACGGTTACGTATTCACCGGGGACACTTTGTTCGTCGGTGGAATCGGGCGTACCGACCTTCCTGGCGGATCAATGGCCCAACTCATTCAATCAATCAAGAACAAGCTTCTCGCCTTGCCGGATGACACTTTGGTCTTCCCCGGCCACAACTACGGATCTTCGCCCCAATCTACTATCGGCAAGGAAAAGCAATCCAATCCTTTTGTTCGCTGAGGTCCGTGGTCAATGGTACGGCATGGGGCATAGAGCATGCCCTATGCTCTATGCATAAATCTACTATTTTGGCCTAGTTCTTGCTCTAGATTTCTGTTAGCCTTGCCCTGGACTGCGAATGAGCTAGTCTCCATCCGGAAACTCCGGATGGGCCAGCGAGCATTCTGCTGGACAGGAGCTAACGTTTGTGAGGCTGTTTCAGAAATCCGAAAGCTCTGGGTATCACTGATGACCACGTACGAGTTGCTTGTTGTCAAAGGACCCGGGAAGGGTCAAGTCTATCCATTGGAGGGCGACAAAGTCATTATAGGGCGAGATCCGTCCTGCGAGCTCTCTTTTGATGACAGGGCGCTCTCCCGTCAACATGTCAAGATCGTGAAAGACGGCGACAGTCTTACCATTGAAGATCTAGACAGCGTGAATGGTCTTCTGGTAAACGGTATGCGGGTAAGCAGCGCCGAGCTAAAAGTGGACGATCGGTTAACCCTCGGAAATATTGAGCTACTCGTGCGGCCGGCAGGCGCAAAGGCTTCCCCGCTCGAGAGGCTTGCACCCCGTATCCCACCCGCGGACGAACCCACCCTGTTGCATCAGCCGCCAGGTCAGCGGCTCGTGGCCATTGAGGACTCTGAGCCAGGCTCCATCATGAGCATTACCCAGTCTTTAAGTTCTTCTATGCTCATGGACCTTCTCGGTCGCAGCCACCAGAGTTTGGAAGCCATGTACCGGGTAACGCGTATAGCCAGCTCAATTTTTGATCTGGATGTTCTTCTCAACAAGATCCTCGACGAAACATTCGCCACCATCCGGGCCGAACGCGGGTTTGTCCTTCTCATCGACCCCAATAGTGATCAACTGGAAGTCAAGGCCTCCCGCTGGCAAAA
>CBFDBW010000430.1:0-2828 GCA_965603145.1 uncultured Syntrophobacterales bacterium | reverse complement strand
ATACTATCAAAAGGGCTATAACGCCGATTCGAATCGCTATATCAATTGCTGGTCCAGTGGATGTTTTTTCTTGGGTAATTTTGTCTGGTTCGGTCATAAGGACTCCCCTTTGGTGAAATCCATGGTGTCCCCCCTAGCGTCCAATCGCCATCAAAGCCAGAGGCTTACACGCGGGCTCCTATCTCATTGCTACTCACCCACGGGTAACTCATGAGTGCCAGCAAGGCTGATGTGCAGTGGTTGCTCATCATCCTGGGTCAAATACGTCGTGCTGGTCGGGAAAGCAAACCGGATTCCCTCTTTTTTGAACTCTCGCATGATTTGTAGATTAACCTTCTGACTGAACGCTAGGAAGTCCCAAAAGTCTGGCGGATGATACCAGTAGAGCACCAGTATGTTCAATGAGTCAGTGTTGAATTCGTTGAAAGCCACCCTGGGAGGGAAATCCGGCTCCATCCCTTCGTGGCTATCTAGAATCTCTCTGATGATGTTGACGGCCTTTTCAATTTTCTCCGGTGGTGTATCATAGGTAATGGTGATGTCTGTACGCCGCCTAATGTAGGGCCGACGGCCAATGTTTTCTACGTCGACACTGGCCATTTGCTCGTTCGTTACCGTTGTTTGATGACCGGTAAGCAGGCGAATTCGTGTTGACCGCAGGCCGATTTCCTCCACCACTCCGTCATGGCCTTTCACCGTGACGCGTTGGCCAACTCTGTAGGGTTTGTCCAAAAGAATCATCACACTGCCGAAAAAATTCTTCAGTGTATCCTGGGCCGCCAAAGCCACCGCAATACCACCCACGCCAAGACCTGCCAGGAGTGTGCTTACATTGAAACCGATATTATCCAGCCACAGTAATGCGGCGAACAGAACAACTATCCCCTTTGCGATCTTCCTCACCGGCTGCACCAGTACTGCTGCAGATTCTTCACCTTTCTTTTGCAGACGTTCAGCCCACAAGTCGAAGACAAGGTCGACAAGTCGTATTGCAGCCCATGCAAGGGCAATGGTCAACAGGGGTCCAGCGCGGAACAGAGAACGGCCAGTTGCGGACACACCTATATACGAGGCGGTAGCCCTGATAAACAATATCCACAAGACAATCCGAATGGGACCTGTGATCCACACTGAAAATTTGCGGCTAATCTCGGTTTCTCTGCGACGGACCAGCCGGCCGACAATCCACGTCGGCACGAGTGCAGCTAGATATGACAGAGGTAGAGCAATCAGTAAGAGAGCCCACTGCCACAATTGCCATCCAAAAAGGGTGAAATTAGGAAACAATTTCGATAGCATCTCCTCAAAGGGTCTGTATCCGAAATGCTCATACAGTTGGGGTATCTCCACCACCGTCCTGTTAGAGAACTTCCAGATGAGCACGCCGTCTTCTAGCGGAACACGCTGCAGCAAAATATCGACAGTCTTTTCCGGAGTTTGTATACGGCCTAGTGTTTCGCGCCGCGGGGGTAGACCATCTTCAAGATTACCTTTTGGGTCACCACTTATCTGTTCAAGGTCTACCCAGAGTGTTCGATCAAGGGCCATTTTTAGCTGACGCGCAAGCTCCGGTCCCTCGTTTTTATCGATCCATCTTGGCAGATGGCGCAAGTCCAAATATTGAGCCGCCCGTTCATAATCCCCGCGATCAGCAGCCCTAAAGAATCCCCTAACACTGCTGCGAGGGGTACCACGGTCGTATTCGTCTACTGGGCCAGCGAGCACGGTTTCAGCTTTTTTCGACTCCTCTGTAGCTTCGCCTTCCTTTATATTTACCTTTTGAGCTGTGGGCTGAGCCAGGGCAGTGTAACTGACGAGCAAGCAGGCCACAATCAGACACACTAAAATCGATATTAACCAGGGTATAGTTTTTCTTTTTTTGTTCATAACCATTCCGACCTCCTCTTATATGTTGTTTTGCAGGCGCATAGGGGGCATGGCAACCTCACGTGTTAAGGGTTTCAAAGATTCTCAGAAGCAGGTCGCCCTCATAGGTTGGTGTATAACACTCGGACGGACCGCTCTCTTTGTTCACCGCAACCTTTCGCTTTTTCATCAATGAAATGTATATTTTTAGAGTGGTTTCAATAGCAGAAGTAAAAGTCATTGGGTGTTGCCCCGGTGGAGGTCTTGATCGCACCATGTGGAGCCCGAGGTGGGTGAGGATCTTTCTGATAATCTCAGAGCGGCAATAATTGGCCAGTCAGGTGCTAATCTCCTCGATTTCAAGAGTATTCCCAGCGCCCTTTACGCGTCTTAAGGCGTGGCCTTTCCCGTGCTGCGCAAGATTGTTTCAGGAATGATGCCAACCTCAAGAACGACCGGCATCTTCACTATCTCAGAGAGCCGGTCCCGATACGCATTGATCAATTCCTGGGTCAGCAGATCGGGTGGAGCCACAACGTCGGCTCGCACAAAGGTAGCGTCTTGCCCGATCCGAACACTCAGATTTGTCAAGCGACCTTTATGGTCCTCAGGAAGAATAGATCTGCCTATAGCGGCCAGACTGCGACGAACCTGGTTTCGGATAAGAATATTATCCATGCTGATTCCCAAGGGGGGCACGACAATGATCAAACTGCAGAATATCAAAGCCAGCGTCACCACTGCCAACACCCGGCGCCTGTAATACTGCCAGAAAAAGACCATGCTTCCCGCAAAGACGATGCCGACGATGTTCGTCAAGTACAGCAACAATGGGCCGCGAGCGCTAAAACTGTCCAGGGCCAGGCCAACCTCGACACTCGCCTCTTGACCCAAGGCCACGGCGATCCCTACGGTGCATAGCGGAGGCACCAGGGCCACGGCGATGGCGATTCCAGCCAAGG
>CBFDBW010000429.1:0-2837 GCA_965603145.1 uncultured Syntrophobacterales bacterium | reverse complement strand
AAAAAGTACCGGCAGAAGAAGTGAAGACTAGTGCTAAATTAGTTCAAAAATACGTTCAATTGATTCTTGGGCATTGTCTACGTAGTACACACCTTCAAGATTTGGAATGGTTTGGAGGCCCACAACAGGTTTGCCGACTTTCAAAGCATGACCGATTTCGGAGAGGGTGCCGGCACCGCCGGCAACTGCCACCAAAGCATCGGCTGTGTGGGCGATGATGACGTTTCGGGCCTGGCCCATATCTGTGGCCACCGGTATTTTGATGAAGGAATTGGCACTGTTGGTGGAAGGGCCTGGAAGAATGCCGACAGTGAGGCCGCCAGCAGAAGAAGCGCCTCTAGCAGCTGCTTCCATGACTCCAGCCAGACCGCCACAGACCAAGATAGCACCTCGTTTAGCTATTTCTTCGCCAACCTCCCCAGCAAGTTGGTAAATACTGCTCTCGCACTGACCCGACCCGATGACCCCGATAATGGGAGAGCGTTGATTCATGTAAAATCACTCCTTCCAACCATGGCGGCCCAGCAAATCGACAAAACGGCAACCACCGTGATCCGTCTTGGTAATGCCTTCCTTCGTCCGGACAACCCTCATGAGGGACTGAGTGTATTTGTCGCCCACGGGGACAACCAGTCTACCGCCCATAGCCAACTGGTCCACCAGAGGCTGCGGAATCTCAGGGGAGCCGGCTGTTACGATTATACCATTAAAAGGGGCCTCTTCCTTTGCCCCAACGGTGCCATCTCCCACCTTGAGGACCACGTTGAAGTAACCCAGTTCGTCCAGGATACGTCTGGCCTTGATTGAGAGGGGACGAATGCGCTCAATGGAATAGATTTTCTCTGCAAGTTCTGCTAGGATTGCTGTCTGATAGCCAGAGCCGGTTCCGATTTCCAAGACTTTCTCGTCGCCCTGAAGCTCAAGGGCTTCGGTCATAAGTGCCACCATATAGGGTTGCGAGATCGTCTGTTTCTCACCTATGGGAAGCGGATGGTCATTATAGGCCTGGCTGGCGAGAGCTTCTTCCACAAAGCGATGGCGGGGTACTTTGCGCATGGTTTCAAGAACCCGGGTGTCCTTGATACCGCGGCTGACAAGCTGGCTTTCCACCATACGGTTGCGAGCTGTGGCAAACTCCATTAAAGTTCCCCCTCGTTGGGTAAACTGCTCCGGAGAGGCTGTGCGACCACGTCATTCTGAGTCCGCCGCAGGCGGGCGAAGAATCTCGAACGTGTAAGTACTGGGATCTATGAGATTCTTCCCTTCGTTCAGAATGACATCCAGACCGTTCGGATGGTTGTCGGAGAGCCCCCTGAATGCAGTTTAAAGGTAGATTAGCCATGGACTATTTGTCAACGCAAAACTCAAGAAAGACACGCATGGGTAGCTGGGTGTGCGTTCGTTCTGGTGGCAACGGTAGATCACTGCTCCTGTTCCTGCTCCTGTTGAGCATGCCTCCCTTCTTGGCGTACTGTACGAAACCTCTGACGCATAGGCAAGAAATGGTTGCTAACCGGCCGCAGACAAAGGTTTTCAGGCTGAAGCCTGAGGTGGTCAGGGAGGCGGTGAAGCGAGTACTGGAAAAGAAGAAATTTACCCTAGATACCGGGCGGAGTGCTCAACTGCAAGTTCAGACCGAGTGGCTGGAGGATGGAGGTTACAGAAGTATGGTAGTGGCTGACATCAAACCACTCGCTAGAAGCAAAACCGAGCTAAAGTTACAGATGTTTCTCGAACAAAAGCTTGTGTTCCACGATAAGTGGAAACCAATGGATGAGATAGGCGAAGATACTTACAAAATTATGCTGAGTGACATAGAACTGGAGTGCTATCGTGTCCTCTACGATCGTTCGTAAAGGCATTATTCCAGCCGCCGGTTTGGGGACAAGGGTACGGGCAATTGCTGGAGATCTTCCTAAAGAGCTCCTGACCGTGGCAGCAAAGCCTCTGATAGTCCACGCAATAGAAGGTTTGGCCGCCAGCGGTATTCGCCAGATCGGTGTTGTCATCAGTCCTGCTAAAGAGAGTATCCGTCAGTTTCTCATGGGTGAGCCGCCCGAGTTCCTTGCGCCGCAGCTGGATGCCCACCTGAGAGTGCTCCTGCGAGCCTGCAAATTTAGCTTTTTTGTTCAGCCGAGCCCCCTCGGAGTAGCAGACGCTGTCAGTCTTTGCCGGGATTTTATCGACGACGAACCTTTCGCACTGGTGATGCCGGACAACATTCTTCTGGATGGTCTTCCGGTGGTGTCGCAGATGATACCATTTTTCTCTCGTGAGCCGCGGGATATACTGGGGGCTGTTCGGTTGGAAACAGAGCAGGCCTCACGTTTTGGTAATGTTGGTATTCTCGAAACAGAAGCTATCTCTGATGAGAGCAAAAAACTCTTGAGAGTTAGACACTTTTCTGACAAAGTCAGCGACCCTTTACACATCCCAGCGGGAGACAGAGTACTCAAGAATTTTGGCGGCGGTATATTCTTGCCCCACTTTTTTGACTACATTGAAAAGTTGCGGCCGCACATCGAGGGTGAGCTGGACGATGTTCCCGTTGTGCAGGCCATCATTAAAGAAAAAGGGTTGTTAGCCGTGACCCTTGAAGGCAATGGGTTTGACGTGGGAAATTCCGCTTGCTACTGGGCGGCAAATCTGCATAGCGAAAGTAAACAGCTTTTGCTACGGAATCTCTAGCCCGGATATTTCATCACGCCGCGGCGTGACTGCGACCACTTCAGGATCTCAGATTTCAGATTTTGGATTTGTCCTTCGGACTCCCACCCTTCGGGCGGGTTCCCGGTTTCGGATCTCAGATTTTTGAGTACAATTGATGATATTGAACT
>CBFDBW010000428.1:0-2841 GCA_965603145.1 uncultured Syntrophobacterales bacterium | reverse complement strand
TGACGGCACCTACCAGCCCAACCTCGAGGCAATCATCCGCACCTTTATGTATCAGACTACGCAGCATCAGCAAAATCGTTTGGCGCATAGCGCCTAGCGCTTTGCTTAGCGAGACGGGAGGTCGGGCGAGACGAAATACAATAACATCAAGATTGTAGATAATGATGCTTTTCCCCGTCTCGGCGAAGACTGTGCTTAGTCCCAAGTGCCCAGTGGCTGGCTGCCTGCTGAACCCTCCATGCCCATGCTCTATGCTTTAATTCCCTTGCTTTTCCCCCCACCCCTGGTTTATCTTATCCACTTAATTACAGCTTCCCTTCGCATATCGGCTGGAGGAAAAAACTGTGTCTTCATTATTTGTAAGGAGGTGAACTGCCAAGAGTAGGGCGGAATTACATCATGGGCCGACAAATGCTAATCAATGCCGAGGAGCCGGAGGAATATCGCCTGGCCATTGTCTCAGGTAAAAAGCTGGAAGAGTTCTACGTTGAGACTACCACCCGCGAAAACACGCGGGGCAATATCTACAAAGGAGTGGTGGTCAATATTCAGCCTAGCCTCCAGGCCGCCTTCGTTGACTTCGGTACCGAAAAAAACGGCTTTCTCCAACTGCCTGAGATTCACCCAGAATACTACCAACATGAACCTCCTGAAGAGGGAAAGCGCGCTCGCATTCAAGAGGCCCTGCGGCCTGGCCAGGAACTCATGGTTCAAGTGGTAAAAGAGGCAACTTCTAGCAAGGGTGCTTTCCTGACCACCTATGTCTCTTTGCCGGGCCGCTACCTCGTACTGATGCCTGGGAGCAAACACGGCGGCATTTCCCGGCAAATTGAAGACGAACGGCAACGGCAGCGGTTGCGACAGATTATCTCCCAACTGTCCGTGCCCGACGACATCCATCTCATCGTCCGTACCGCGGGTGAGAATAGAACGAAGCGTGACCTGTCTCGTGATTTTCGTTATCTGCTCCGGCTGTGGAAGAATATCAAGGCCAATACCCAAGAAGTGTCGGCTCCAGCCTTGCTCTATCAGGAAAGAGACCTCACAATCCGTGCAATCAGGGATTATTTCACCGCCGACATCAAGAAAATCCAGGTTGATAACAAAGAGGTCTACAAACGGGTCAAGGATTTTATGGCTGTGGTCTCACCTCGCCATCGCTGGCTGGTCAAACTCTACAAGGCAAAGCGACCCATTTTCGCCGAATATGAACTTGAGAGCCAGATTGAGACCATCTATGGCAACAGGGTTCACTTGAAATCAGGAGGGTTCCTGGTAATCGATACTACTGAGGCTCTGGTGGCCGTGGATGTGAACTCGGGCAGGTCCAGCCGCGAGAAGAAACTTGCGGAAACCGCCTTCAAAACTAACATGGAGGCGGCGGTCGAAGTTCCGCGACAACTGCGCCTCCGCGATCTAGGCGGGTTGGTGGTCATTGATTTCATTGACATGAGGGACCGCAAGCATATTCGCCAGGTGGAAATAGCTCTACGGGAGGAGTTCAAGAAAGACAGGGCCAAAACAGAGATGGGGCGCATTAGCAAGTTCGGCCTGATGGAGGCCTCGCGTCAGAGGCTGCGTCCTTCTGTGCAGTCCAGTTCGTATGTGTCTTGCCTCCGCTGCAGCGGAACCGGTGTGGTTCGATCCACTGAGGCTACCGCTCTGGCCTATCTGCGAAAAATCTGGTTGGAACTCAGCCGCGGCAAAGCCAATCAGGTGCACGGCTACTTTGCCAACGAGGTAGCTGACTATCTCTTGAACAAGAAACGAGCCGAACTTCTGAAACTGGAGAGCCGATACGCCGCAAATATTCAAATTGAGGGGCGCCAAGACATCACACCCGGCGAAGGTCAGCTGAAGTTTTCCCAAGCTGAGGCAGGGGCTTAACCCGGATATTTCACACAATAACCATTCTCTTCACCGTTGCCACCACCTCATCAGGGTCATCCACCAGCTGGATCAGGTCCAGATCCTCCGGCGATATTTTTCCTGTCTCCAACAACCGATCGCGTACCCAATTTATCAGACCTGTCCAATAATCATTCCCTACCAGGATTACCGGAAATGGCTTGATGCGGTCTGTCTGAATGAGGGTGAGCGCCTCGAACAGTTCATCCAGGGTTCCAAAACCGCCGGGGAGCACCACATAGGCCTGAGCGTATTTGATGAATAGCACTTTGCGGATGAAGAAGTATCTGAAGTCCAGCACGACATTGGCATAGGAATTTGGCTGCTGCTCCATGGGAAGCTGGATATTTAATCCTACAGACTTAGCGCCCCCTTCGGCCGCCCCCCGGTTGGCTGCCTCCATCAGGCCGGGACCACCACCGGTAATCACGTGAAATCCATCTTCCGCAAAAAGACGGGCAATGGTTCTTGCTTTCTCGTATAAAGGATTTTCAGGCCCAACTCGGGAAGAACCAAAAATGGACACAGCCGGATAGATCTCTGCCATGGTTTCGAAGCCATCGACAAATTCGGCGATGATCCGAAAAAGCCGCCAGCTTTCCTTCATGGTAATATCATCGATGGGATACGACCGTTCAGTCATCTCTTTCTCCCTTTCGGGGTCAATATCTAGGCATGTACCTCTTTGCTGCCTCAAACCTCAAGCGAAGCGCTCCTCCAACCTCCAACATATTGGCTGCCTGCTGCAAGCTGCCAGCTGTATTTCTCCATGCTCCATCCCCCAACAAAAAAAGCGGGGATAACCCGCCCATAAAAATCGTCTCCATGAATTTCTTCGTGGATACTTGAATTAGCAACGCCCCAAGCCCGGATAATTCATGAGTTGGTGTTGCGAGACTGTGAAGATGAGCGTGCCACCGGGCAACCGCAGGG
>CBFDBW010000427.1:0-2843 GCA_965603145.1 uncultured Syntrophobacterales bacterium | reverse complement strand
TTAAACCGGATTGATAATCACATCCGTCTGATGACACAATTGAATCTGACGTACTACGTAGGAATTGACTGTGGCCCATACATCAAACTGACATCTCCCAATATTTTCTTAGACCCTAATGGTATGACAGGATTGCTACCGGGATATCACCAGGGCGAGCCCCAAAAGTTCTGGGAGGGGGTCAAAGTGTTCCCCCAGACTTGGGTGGAGGAGCTGGAAGGTATCTATTGCGCCGTGGTGGTTTGTCAGAGAGTATACCCCGATTGTCGCTGGGAGGAAGCTATCTTGTCCATGACCCCAAAGCTAGTGCTCCAAGAGGATCTTCACGGTTGTGAGAGACAGCAGCTTCGGGGACGTGGGTACGTGCGGACTTGGACCAAGATTAGCCAATACGGCTTGCGACCTTTTCGGCCTTGGCCCCTTTTCCCGTAGGAACGCAATTTTATCCTTTGGCGGCGTCGAGATTTTGGTGATGAGGAGATACAGGCTAGCAGGTGGAAGGTGCTGTGGCGTCTGTGCGAGTGGTTTATAGGATGAATTGACACCAGGGTCACATTTATATCGCTATTATTCTATGGCCGCCTTTCCCAGTGTCCTCAGTACCTCCTTGAGTCTCTCTAACTCAGCCTTCTCTAGTTCCCTTCTCTGAATCGCTTTTCTAGCCCTGCTCATGACCCGGTAATATAGATCTTTGGCGTAATCAGCCCCAAGAAAACGGAGGGTGTCAATAAGGGCTTCCTCTTGCCGACTCAGTTCCATGGACGAGCTGACTTGTCGCCACTGGGGCCCAGTCTCGGCCACAGCCGGAGAGTCCGCGGAATCAACGCTGGGTTTGCCACTGTAAACCGCAACCAAATCCTCCAGACACTCTTGGATAATGCCTTCAAAGATTTTCCTACCCGGTTTCCGCTTGCCAGATTCAATTGCGCTCAGGTAACCCTTTGTAATACCAATTTTATCTGCGAATACTGTTTGACTAAGCCCCAAGCGTTCTCTTATCCGCTTTATCTTATTCTGCGCTCCATTTGTCATAGGAAGTTTGCACCTGTGTTACATTTTACTTGACATGGTTTGCTATTGTCCATATAATAGCACAATAGCAAACCCATAGCCCGGATGTTTCATGAATTGATGTCGCGAGACCATGAAGATGGGCGTGCCACCGGGTAACCATCCCGCGGCACTGCGGGATTGGGTCCGAGGCGTACCTGAACAGTACGTCGCAGGAGCCGGCACCCGAGGACGCCCGGAAGGAAGGCCATATCCGTGGTCGTAGCAAGCGATTCATGAAACATCCGGGCTAGATCTAAACTCAAAAATGAACGGATATGCCATTTTAGTCAACAGAAAAGGTTGATTCCTCAAAAAATCAGAGGGTGAGCAAATGATCAAGCGAGACATTCTCTGTGGTCACATGCTAAATGTCTGCCTCAAACTTCAAACCCTGAGGGACTCTTGCTCGGGCGTCTTTCAAACTCAAACTTATCCCCCGAGCATTATCTGGTTTGACGGTGCAGCGGCTATCTGCCAAGAAGCAATAGACTGGATAGAAGAGGTAGTTCTCATCCTTACAAGGGCTGAAGAAAAAACCGTCACCGATAAAAACAACGACAAGTTTAGATCATATAATGGACCATAGCTCTTTTAAAAATGTTTACAAGTGGAGTCCCGCGTGATGGGGTCAGGTCAAAATCATCTTGAGTTGCCAATGAACGGAGTTTGCTCGATGCTTCTGGAGTGAAGCCTTAGCCTGACTCCAATTGGCCTATGGCAAGGGGCACCTTCAGACCTGACCCCATCACAGGGGACTCCCTTGTCTTAGCTCACCATCCACCAAAGGGTTCGAACCCTACTTGCCCACTTTACTACTTTCTCTCATTGTGACATGATTACAGCGACAAATACCTTGCCTGAGAGGAAAGAGATGCAGCGCAACCGCCTATGGGTCCTTTCTCTCCTGTTTTTGTGCGGATTGGTTCTTGCTTGTCTGGGGAATCTCTGCTTGACGGTCGTCTATGACCAGGCTGACGAACTCAAGGCTGGCGACCGTGTCATCTGGCAGGAGCAAACCATAGGCGAAGTGCAAAACGTGGAAGCGGATGCCACTGGTCGCGTCGCGGCGCAGTTACAAATTAAGGGAGATTTTCGTGAGAAAGTTACAGACGAAAGTCGCTTCCTCATCCAGGCTGACCCCCAGCAGTATTGGCAAAAGCATATAGAGATGGTCAACCTGGCAGAAGAGGGAACTCCTCTTCCTAATGGCGCTGAAGTAGAGGGTAGCACCTATCTTTCCCTCCAACTGGAAAAGGGAAGCCGGGGACTCGCGGCTTGGTCGCAATTGCTGCAGCAAGAACTTGAGCGTTGGCAAAAAGAGCTGAACCAGCTTCCTGAGGAGGAATGGTACAAAGAACTCGAGCACCAGATGGATTATTGGCTGAGCGAAATGGGACAGGCCGGGGTTGAAACGCGCCGATATTTCAGGAAGGAAGTGCTACCCCGCCTAAAAGAGGCCGTGCGGGAGTTGAAAAGACGATTGCGAAAGTTGAATAAGGAAGAAGAGGCGGATATCTTAGAGATAAAGTTAGAAGAACTAAAACGAATATGATGATGGCAACACTGTCTTGGAAGCAATCGAGGTGAAGACATATGAGTGTGGAAGAGATAATGGAAAGACATGGCTTTCGCCTTTCAGCAAGCTGCGCCGGGACAGCATGGTACACGAAGTTCATCGAGTATGACGGTAGACGCGCTTATATAACTGTCATGGACAAAGATGGGGAGGGGTTGCCCCAATCACTAGATGAGCCTGTGCAGGTGGGAATCTATGAGTTGCGTTCTGGCGA
>CBFDBW010000426.1:0-2851 GCA_965603145.1 uncultured Syntrophobacterales bacterium | reverse complement strand
TTGAAGAAGTCGCGGCGATTGGGTTTTCCACTTTTATCCCTATGGGATGACATGTCTCACACCTCCTTAGATACGTTCTATTTGGTCTTGGCAGCGGACCCCAGCCAGCGACCCGCGCTCAGATCGAAAACCGGCTGGAATTTGTATCTGTTAAGGACCGTGTCCTCGGGGGCCTGTAGGCTGATATCTCCTCTCTCTATCAAGAAACGAAGCTCAGCTTTGATTTTAAGGCCTTGGCTGAGGGCGCGCTCAAGCTCACTTCGGGTCTTTCCGTAATAACCCTCAGCCTTTCTCCCATGATATGCCCGCCTGGCGTCGAACCACGCCTGGGCGCTTTCATGAGGTAACACCACAAAGACCCAATATTCAGTAGCTTGAGGTGAAACAGCCTCAAGAAACAACGAATATTCCGGGTTCTTTCCTTCCACGGAGGCCAGCTCAACCCGTTTTAGTTCCAGATCCTCGATCAACCATGTGGTTGTGCCGCCAAGAGTCCTAACGAAATCCTGCACTGTTCCGAAAATGTAACCTGGATTCTTTTCGCGGGCAATGAAGTACCCCTCCAAAAACCAGAGGGGCGGGGCATAGGCCAGCAGGCCGTTCTTTTGCCTGAAAGTTTGGGCGGACTCCGCCGCAACAACCAGGGGAGTCATCACCAGGCTGGTCAGTATGAGCATCGACATCAGCAAAAACCATTTTTTCAGCATAATTGCCTCTCTTCCCTTCCACTAATAGATCTTTATTGCTTTTAAATTTTCCCACGTCTGTTCCGAGTACCAGATGTCGACGAATTCAAGGATGGCATCCTTTTCGCGCTTGATCATCTCCTCGGAAGCAGATTTGCGCAAAAGATGTTTTGTGCACCTGAAAGCCGAACTGTCTTTCTGAGCAAATTCCTGAGCGACTTTTCTGGAATCTTCTGCCAAAGCATCCTCAGAGGAGACCCGATCAACTAATCCCAGTTGGCAAGCTTCTTCAGCAGAATACATGGCTCCACTATACAGTATTGACTGAGCATTCCTAGACCCCACACAATACCTTAGCATCTCAACACTTCCAGCAAGAACCGCCGAACCAAAGGTTATCTCGTTCAACGAGATTTTCGCTTTTCCTGAGACCATCAAGCGGAAGTCACATGCTGTGGCCAACATACAACCTCCGGCTATGGTGTGACCGTTCAGTGCAGCAACAATCGGTTTTGGAAACAGGAACAAATAGGTGTAGAAGTTAGTAAATTTCTTTAAATATCTAATGAAGTCACTTTTGGAGTAGTTTAGAAATTCAGGGACGTCGAAGCCAAAAGAAAAGAATTTTCCTGAACCAGTGAAGATAATCGATTTCACCTCATTATCTGTTGCCAGATATTCAAAAGACTTGGTGATTTCTTCTACCATGGGCTCGTTTAGCGGGTTTACTTTTCCTCTGCTTAAAGTAACAGTCGCGATCTCGCCATCTTTTGAGACATGCATAAAGCTCAAGATAGCCTCCTTTAAAGCTCAATTGAGGGTTATGCGTTAATGGGAGGAACAAGAACTACTATTCGAGACTGTTCAATAATTCAGTCAGCAATATTTTGGACATCATATCGCCATCAACATTACCGCCACTGATAATAACACCGACTCTGCCTGACGCAGAGACTGCACCACTGAGTATTGCTGCCAACCCCAGTGCGCCCGAGGGCTCCACCACAATTTTCATCCGGTAGAACAAAAATTGGACAGCTTCCACTATGGCGGTTTCCGTCACGGTTCTCATATCATCGACGTATTCCAACACTAAGGGAAAAGTAAGCTTACCCAAAGACGGAGTACGGGTTCCATCAGCGATGGTGGGTGGATTCTTGACTGTGTGCAGTGTTTTTGTGTGAAATGATCTGGTAGCATCGTCTGCTAGTTCTGGTTCAATGCCAATTACCCGACAAGCCGGTTCTATGCCTTTGGTGGCGATAGCTGAGCCACTCAGCAAGCCTCCTCCCCCACAAGGTACAAGCAGCATATCCAGGGTTTTCAGTTCCTCGAACAACTCCAATGCTGCCGTTCCCTGCCCGGCAATGATGTCAAGATGATCGAATGGAGGAATTATTGCATAGCCATGCTCAGCTCTGAGAAGATCTGCCATCTCTTCACGAGTCGCTTCCTCAGGATCATACTCAATAACCGAAGCACCATAACCCTCGGTGGCAGCGCGCTTAACTCTGGGCGCATTATTCGGCATAACCACCGTGGTTCGGACTCCCAGTAACTGACCCACCAGAGCTACTGCCTGAGCATGGTTTCCCGAGGAGTAAGTGATTATGCCGCTCTCTCTTTGTTGGTCTGTAAGTTGAGATATTGTGTTGAAGGCGCCACGAAACTTGAAAGCGCCGACCTTTTGAAAATTTTCGCATTTCAGAAAAATATCCGCTCCCACCAATTCGTTGAGGATTCGGGAAGTCATAACCGGGGTGACATTGGCGTAGCCTCGTAATCGTTCTCTGGCCGCTTTGACTCGCTCAAACATCCTTGCTCCATTTTGCAGTTATGGATTGTCAGTCTGGTCACTAGCCCAAGGTCCATCCAGAATCTTAGCACTCGATTGTCATTCTGAGGAGTGGAACGACGAAGAATCTCTTATTTCCATTGTTCGCAGGAGATTCTTCGCTTCGCTCAGAATGACAATATCCTACTTCCAGATGGTCACTAGCTTAGTTGGACAAGAGGTAATCGTTCCTCTGTCCTTGAAGTCTTATTCAGGCCGCAGGACTTTGGACATTCTGATCAGTGTTTCCTCCCGACTGTATTCTTTAAAGCCGCACTTGGTGTAGCATCTATGGGCCATGGGGTTGTATGTCGTAGCGACTAATATTAAT
>CBFDBW010000425.1:0-2865 GCA_965603145.1 uncultured Syntrophobacterales bacterium | reverse complement strand
TGGGTGGGGGAGAGAAAGGATTCCTCAGTTAACCACCAACCAATAACGATTAACGAATAACCTCTTTCCAATTTCCTACTGGCTACTGCCGAACTCCGGAGAATTTAAAGCCACGGAGGGTTTACTCAGAATCAGAAAGTGGCTTCCAGGTTTCTCTGAAAATAGTCCAACGACCGCGGTGCCAGCGAAGACGGAGGGTTTTTAGGCCAGAGTCCTGATGTGTGTCTGAGCGGTATGCTTGCTTCGAGATTACGACTGCTGTGGAGTCATTCACCTCTGCCTTGACATCGTTGAGCTCAATGACCCTTTCCGAAGTGCGACTAAAGACCTGCCTTTTATATCGTTTCCAGCCCCTCAATCCCATACCTAGTCCTTTGAATTGAGGGTGATAGCAGCCCAGATATGAGGAAAGATCTCCTTGCTCCCAGGCCTCACGCCATTGTTCAATGAAAAGAAGCACAGACTCTTCCGCAGCATTTCCCTCTCCAGGGGGTTTTGCAGCTAGCCGCAATGGCGGGGGCGCTGCACGACCAGATCTGTGCCATTCCTCGCCCAGGATGCGGTATTCCTCAGAATTTTGAACCAGATACAGATGTTTGAAACCGCGGGATGCGAACCGGTCAGAGCGGTAGGTCATGTCAGCAGTAGCCAGAACCACGTCTCCCTGGCGAAATAACCGAATGTCGCTGAGCTGAACAGAGATCTTTTTGTAACGTTGGTTAAGCCAGGCCTTCTTTTTCCTCCAGCCCTGGAAGTCCAAATTTTTCCAGCGAAAGTCAGAGGCATAGTAGGAAAGATAGCGATCCAGATCCTTTTGCGACCAGGCTTGGCTCCAGCCATTGACTGTTTCCAAGAGCAATTGACCCTGGTGGAGTAGAGTACTGCGGTCCTCATACTTCAGTTCCTGCTCAACGATAATAGGAGTGTTCCAGAGCTTGATGTAAGAATCAAGTTGAACAACGTCTCCATTGACCAGAACAATGCAGCCGTTGGTGCTACGCTCCTGCAGTTCTTCATTGGTACCGTGCACCCAGATGTTATTGCCCCCCTTGCTCCTCCGTCTATCCATGAGATTAGGATAGCTCGTGGGGAAGGCCCTGGCGCCGTAGGTTGAAGTAAGGTATTTCTCGCCAACGGCCTTGGTAAAGAAATATATGCCTTCCGGGGTTTTGCTGTCGCCGCTAATCTGTTTATCGCCTGGATTTTCACCGGTGGCACACCCATAGGTGGCCACCAGCTCCCAGTCCCCATCAAATTGATAGATAAAAAGTCGCTGGGAACTCTTTTCCACCAGAATTACGTGGTGCGGACTGGCGTGGGGAGAGATAAGTAGATTGGCTGGCAGTTTAGAGGCAATACCACCAGCAGGGATGCCAGTGAGGAGCAGCACTAAAGTCAGCCAGGTGAGCTTTGCGAATCTCGCTGTAATTCCTCTTCGCATGGTTTTGTGCGTCTCATGGCTACTGATTCACAAGATCCTATTTTTCTCCAAAAACCTGAGAGAAAATGGTATCGACGTGTTTCAGAAAGTAATTAAGGTCAAAAAGCTTCTCTAGTTCACCCTTAGAAAAATGCTCCATAATCTCTGCATCGGCAACGAGTCGATCTTTGAAACTGCCGCCTTCATTCCACACGGCCATGGCATTTCGTTGGGTTAGACGATACGCCTCATCACGGTCTAGACCACCCTCGGTCAGGGCCAGCAAGACAAGCTGCGAGAAGAAAAGGCCACCAGTGCTCTCCAGATTAGCTTTCATCCTGTCTTCGTAAACCACTAATCTGTCCAGCAGCTTGGTGAGACGATGAAGCATATAATCCAGCAGGATGGTGCTGTCAGGAGCAATAACCCGCTCTACAGAGGAATGGCTGATGTCGCGCTCGTGCCAGAGAGGGATGTTCTCCATGGCCGCCATTGCATTAGAGCGGACTAACCTGGCCAGACCGCTGAGGTTTTCACTGCCAATCGGGTTGCGTTTGTGTGGCATGGACGAAGAGCCCTTTTGTTCCTTGGCAAAGTACTCTTCCGCTTCAAGGACTTCGGTGCGCTGGAGATGGCGGATTTCGATGGCAATTTTCTCTATGCTACTGGCAACGATAGCCAAGGTAGAAAAATATTCGGCGTGACGATCACGTTGGATGATCTGGGTGGAAATTGGCGCCGGCTTCAAGCCCAACTGGACGCAAGCTAATTGTTCTACCTCAGGATCCACGTTTGCATAGGTGCCAACTGCCCCGGAAATCTTGCCGACACTGATGGTTTCTTGGGCACGGCGGAGTCGTTGTCTGTTGCGATCCATCTCCGCGTACCAGAGCGCCAATTTTAGCCCGAAGGTAACCGGTTCAGCGTGTATTCCATGGGAACGACCCATCATGACCGTATCCCGATGCTCGAATGCACGTCGTTTGAGGACTTCAAGCAGGACTTGGATATCATCTAACAGGATATCTGCTGCCTCTTTAAGTAGCAGGGCGAGACTGGTGTCCAGAATATCAGAAGAGGTCAGTCCCAAGTGGATATAGCGGGCGGAATCTCCCACCTGCTCAGCCACAGAGGTAAGGAAGGCGATAACGTCGTGGTGTACCTCACGCTCAATTTCGTCAATGCGCTCTACATCGAAGTCTGCCTTGTCGGCAATCTCCTGGGCTGCTTGGGCGGGTATTTGTCCTAACTGGGCCATGGATTCCACTACAGCCAATTCCACCTTCAGCCATTGGCGGTAGCGGTTTTCCTGTTCCCAGATGCGGCCCATTACTGGACGGGTATATCGTGGGATCATAATCTTATTTTCTCACTCTGAGTAATGATTAGCCGGTAAGGGGTAGCTCGCTTATATCACAAGAATACCCATTGAATCAAGGGGTTAT
>CBFDBW010000424.1:0-2894 GCA_965603145.1 uncultured Syntrophobacterales bacterium | reverse complement strand
AGCTGTCGGCAACCCAGGCGCGGCTGTACCGGGCCTACCTCGGTCTCATGGCAGATAAAGGAACGGCCGAGGAATCCCGGCCACTGAGACTACAGCAGGGTCAGCTTCTAAACCAGGTGGGGCAATTGCTGATGGCGGCAGAGTCGGACAGCTCCGAGGTGAGGGAGGTGCGCCAGCAGTGGCACCGATTTCGTGACCAGTCAACGGCCCTGATGGAGGTTCTTGAGCGCTGGCGACAGAGCTTCGCCGAGATCCAGCGGCTCAATCTGACCAAACTCATGCCCAATCTGGAGTCCCTGGGCTCGGAGATCGACCTGCGTTTCCACCAGGTCGAGCGCATGCTGGCCGGAGAGAAGCCTGATCACATACCACGGGTCGTCACCTTGACTATAGACAAGACAGAAACCCTTTCCCTTACCCATTTTCAGAAGGCGGCGGTGACGGTGACCAAGACGCAGCTCGACAGGCTCGAGGCTCTCAGCCAGTCGCTGTTCGACTGTGTTCGGGACATGAAAGGGTATGGCCGGCAGGTGTCGATGGTTCACCGTGAGGAACGTCCGCCAAGCGGACTGGCTCTAGATCCCGATCGACTCGGAGCAGCCATCATGGTCATGGCAACCCTGTGGATTTCTTTCCTCATCTGGGTGTACGTCGATCCACCCGGACACGACGTATTCGTGCAACTGGCGACCATCTTTGCGATGGGAGCGGCGCTGATGCCCCAGTTGCGCGTATCAACGCTGTTACTACCCTTTGGTCTCGGCTCCGTTTTTGCGGGTGTGGTCTACATCTTTATCATGCCACACCTCTCCGGTTACGCTGAACTGGCCGTACTGATCTTCGCTGCGACCTTCGCCATCTACTATCTGTTCTCGGAGCCTCGCCAAGCTTTAGCGAAGTTGGGCGGAATTATTACCTTCATCGTTCTCATTTCTGTTCAAAACCAGCAGACCTACAGCTTCGCCAGCTATGCCAACAAGGTTGCCTTGATCATGCTGGCCATCGCCCTTGTTGTCGCCACCGCATACATTCCCACATCACCGCGCCCCGAGAAAACGTTCCTGCGACTGCTCCGCCGCTTCTTTCGACATGCAGAGTTTCTGACATCGCAGCTCACCCTCGACTGGGAACAGAGGAGAGGGATTGCCGGACGTTTGAAGACCATGCTCTATTCTAACGACATCCTGGAGCTGCCGGGCAAGCTTGCGATCTGGGGCAAGATGATTGACCACCGAGCCTTTCCCTCTACCAGCCCCGAGCAGGTGCAGGCGCTCGTGAACAGCCTGCAGGCGCTCGCCTTTCGGCTAACGGAGCTGGTCGATGCCGGCGGGCAACCCCAGGCAGAACCGCTGGTGCGGGAGTTGCTGGACGACGTGCGCGGTTGGCGTCAGGCGATCGAAGTCCTTTTCCGGGGTTGGGCTGAGGAACTCGCGGCTGAATCCGCTGGTAAGCTCGAGAAGCGACTGGACGCCAAACTGAGCACGATGGAGACGCGCATTAACGCAACATTCAATCGGATCGAGCCGGACAAGCTCAAAGATGAGGATTACGTGAATTTCTATCGGTTGCTAGGCACCTACCGCGGCCTGTCAGAGGCCCTGGTGGAGTATGTGCAGCTCACCCAGGGGATCAACTGGAAGCAATGGGAAGAAGCAAGGTTTTAAAAAAAGGTTTCAGGTTTCCCTTATCCACCAGCGCCAAACTTGACTAATATTCGTTAGAGTAGACATTACATACTTTAATTCACACTTCTGCGGTTGAGACCCCGCTACCGTATATAGTGGCAATCTCGCCAAACTCAAATATAAATGTATCTGCTATGTATGTGGAGTCTAGAGCATCCGTGAATAGTTAAGATCTCCTTATCATATACTCACCAAGGAGAATGTTCTTTTATACGCTCACGGTCAATCCTCGATTAGGAAAAACTGAATGATGTTGAGCTCCACTGAAAGGTAGTTCAGCCTAAGTCGAAAAACAAAAAAAGGATAATGGTTTCATCCATGAGGTAGGTTGAACCCTCACAAGCGAAAGCCGATTATCCTTTCTCGCACTTGGAGCAGCCGGAATCTGAATTATTTATATCTGATTCTTAAAGAGATATTTACTCAACTTTTTCAGTTTGTTACTTGTCTTCTGAGCGGATGATTTCCCCGTCCGAAAGGGTCCACGCCAATTCTGCATAGTGAGCTATCTTCTCAATATCGTTCTCCTTCATCCGGTTGTTCCAGATCCTCACTGCGTACCGGAGAATATTCCAAACGCAGATAATTGGACTTGATATCGACATTAGATCGAGCCCATCTGCTTTTTCCATTGTGTATTTCTCGATGGTGTGGTCTCTGATGTACTCCTCCATGTGCTCCGAGAATTTCTTCCAGTTTTCGACTCTATCGACCGGCATTGCAAATCCCTCCCATCTTAGTTTTTTTGAGATAATTCAGAGTCGTCTCAAGGCCCTGATCACTCCCTCATCCACTTTCACAGATACCCCGCCCATTCCAATAGAATCCAGACTCTTCTTTACAAGAAGATAGATAAGACCATAGAAGAACAGCGGCGTCATGACGAACATGATCAAAATGTTACTGAAATACTTGACCAGACTGTGGATCAGAACATCAAGTCCTTCCGAGAGAGTGGTACCGACACTGCTGATGCTCTCCTTCGCTTGGCCAGGTCTTAGATTACTCAAGGTGAATACCTCCACGCTTGTCACCTGATCTTTGAATGCTTCCAAGTCTTCTGAGAGTTTTTCATTAGTCGCTTTACTGTTCTTTTCAAACATGACCTTTCCGACATAGATGCTGCATGGCATGAGTCCGTAGAGGACAAGTCCCACGATCATCAAGGCTAAACCTGCTCTTCTGAGAACCCCGATGACATTGAAGCTC
>CBFDBW010000423.1:0-2895 GCA_965603145.1 uncultured Syntrophobacterales bacterium | reverse complement strand
TCTCGTACCACAACCCCGGCCTTGGTGAGCATGTCCACTGCTTCTTGCGCCTCCCTGGTAATCTCTTTAGGGTGGTTGTATTGGGTATTGAGATAGACCGGATCGTGCTTTTCCAACATGCGGCAAAGTGCAGGCGTGATTCTTTGGGGCAGGACGCAGGGCATCCTCGAGCCCAGCCGTTTTGTTTCCACATGTGGAATCTTATCAAGCTCGGTCAGGATCCAGTCCAATTGAGCGTCGCTCAAGGACAGGGCGTCTCCTCCTGTGAGCAGCACATCCCTGATCTCCTGATTCTGCCGGATGTACTCCAGTGCCTGACGCAGCTTAGAACGGGAGTAGATCAAATCATCGTGCCCGATGTCTTTCCTCCGCAAGCAGTGGCGGCAGAACATGGAACACATGTTGGTGACATTAATGATCA
This sequence comes from uncultured Syntrophobacterales bacterium, assembly GCA_965603145.1. Classification (GTDB taxonomy): domain Bacteria; phylum Desulfobacterota; class Syntrophobacteria; order BM002; family BM002; genus BM002. Next base: position 2,474 of record CBFDBW010000423.1, on the reverse strand, counting down.
GCCTGTCAGGGTAGAGTCTGGAGATCAGGGGCGCAGGGGAGTTATATTTGATAATCATGGGATCCTTGATCTCAGATGTATCCAGTCGTTCCCTGATGCTGGGAACCGCTTGCAGCCGCACAGGACATTTTTTGTCTGTAGGTTCTATGAGGCTGGCATAGTATGGGGAGATGCCCCAGCGGTAGCGCTCATTTGTCTTGCGGATCTCTCGCATCTCCCTCTGAGTGAGCCGGATTATTTTACCAAGAGTCTCCACGTCTTCGATGCGGTTCTTGAGATGCCACTTGTATTTTTGCCAGTCTTTTTCTGTGCCGCCCAAGACTTTCAGAATTCGCTTTTTGGCCTTTGTGTAATCTTTTTCGAGTTTGAAACCAGTGGGAATCTTGTCCCTAGCTTTCAGGAAGTCTGCAATAAGCCCTTTTACTTCTGCCGACCGGGCAAGGGCAACTTCCCGGTCCTCAGACGGTACTGCCATTGGGTCAGGTGGCGGAGACTCTTTTTTCACCGCGGATTGTTTCATTGGTATGCTCCTCGAAGCGGAAGTATCCAGGTTTATCCCATCGTTTGAATTCCAGGGACGAATCCTGGATTTGACTTCCAGCTCTTTTTTCCTAAGCAAACGGTGTACCTCTGGCAATGTTTTACCCACTGAGATGCACCTGCCGACAAACCCACCGGCCCGTTGGTAGATTCCAGGGCCCACATAATCCTCAACGATAGCGAAGGGTCGACCTCCTTTACTTTCAGAAATACTCCGAAAGACTTCCGTCTCATTATACAGGCGTGGGATGTCGCGAATCGCAAAAACATCCTCCTGGCATTTGACATTGTTTGTCCCCCAACAAAGATCAGACTCGGTGGAATCCATCTCTATAAGTCCCTGGGGGAGCTTTCCCCTTGTGATGGCACAGAATTCAATCTCAGGAAGACTGGGGTGCCCGGGGAGGCGATGGCTCATGGTCAAGGTCGACTCCAGTGTGGTTCCTTGCTTGCGAGCATTCACCTCCACAAAGTAGATCTGCCCACTATCATCAACGATATAGTCACAACCAAAGATGCCCCGATAACCCTGAGCACCCATATATCTTCCCACCAACCTGGTATACTCCTTGATGCGTTCTACTATATCCTTCTTCAGCACAGTGGGGAAGGTAGATCCCCGGAATCGATTTTCCTCCATTTTTTGGTCGGCAACGGACGCCACATAAACGTCCTGTCCGTTAGCTACAACAGCCAATACGGTCGGATCGTGACTATGCGGGACACGCCGGGTTACCAGATAGGGCTGCTCTGTCTCAACAAATCTATTTTGAATTTCTTCACAGGTACACACGAAAGCGCTGTTGCTCCCCGCCGCACTGTAGGCTTCGCTGACAAAAACTTCTTCGCCGGATCGGAAAAAGCTCTGGGCCGACTCCAAAGCTTCTTCCAGGCAATTACAACAATAACCTTCGGGTACGGGTATCCCCAACTGACAGGCCATTCGGTATTGGATAATTTTGTTGTTGAAATGGTGTGCCAGGGTAGGATCTGGGCCAAGGAGCTTTACTGTCTCACCGTCTATCAGGTTCATCTCAGGCCGGCTGGCGAACATATGAATGTAGATAGAATCTTGCTCACGGAGGATAGTCTCGAGTAGCTTTTGTGCCAGGAAGCTAGAGGAAACTTCATCGGCAAATGTGCCGGGGTTGGGGCGGCAATTAACCAGTAACCCCTTGCTGCAATGGTACTGGTATGACTCGCTGTTCAACACCACCAGGTTGGAATACGGATAGCTGGCCAGAACGTCCGGCACAATGGCGATGAAGCCCACCGGGCGACCATAGATTTGTTCAAGTACAGGGATCAAGAAAGGGTTGAGCCCATAAGCTTTTATCTCCCCCACGTAAATGAAATAGGCCCGGTCAGGATCGAGTTCGATGCTGTTGAAGAGGATGGGATCCTGCGGAAAGGAAAGAGGAGAGGCCCTGGTATGAGTTTTTTGCAGCAAAGTTTTCCCAGTTCCAGGTGTCGGGTGTCAGGTTTCAGGTGTCAGGAAAAAGAAACATAGGAGCTGAAACCTGAACACTGAAACCTTGGTCATTGTGATTTGGAATTTTTAGTCACTCCAGTAGGCTGAGGGGTCCGGGAGGTCGACTTTTGTAAATTCCGTTCAACCTAGTTTTCAACCACAACGTCCACAATATTCTGTCTAGCAACAATGACCTCCTCGTCTTCTGTCTTTACCGAGACATGCATTAACCCCAATATTTGATACTCGCCATTTTCCAGAGTTTTTGTATCCCAGGAAACCGAAAAGCTTTGTTCTTGATCAGAGGATTCACCGATCTTGATCCACGTCTCAGTTCCTTTTTTCCTGCAGTACCAAGGGTTTGTGGCCTTGAGTGGATAGCCGGCAAGTCCCAACACCTGCAGTTCTGTTCTCAATAATTCCTCGTCAAAACTTTCTCTCAGGAGCACTCTTCCAGAAAAGG
>CBFDBW010000422.1:0-2898 GCA_965603145.1 uncultured Syntrophobacterales bacterium | reverse complement strand
AAAGATGCCCGACCTGATAACGCTTTGATAACGGTTTCCGTATCAGATCGGGCTAAAAAAGTTGAGTAATATCAATAAGACAATGGTGCCGAAGGCCGGACTCGAACCGGCACGGGTCTCCCCACCACCCCCTCAAGATGGCGTGTCTACCAGTTTCCACCACTTCGGCAACGTGAGGGTTTACTCTGTCTTCTCTTCACCAGCAACCGGAGTGGTCTGCTGTTTCTCCGGCGTCGGTACCTCCGCCGATGGTTCGGCTTGCGTGTTCTTCTCAGCTTCGACAGGTTCGATTGGCGTCACACCTTCGCTCGTGGCCGGTGCCGTGACCGCAGGCTTGACCCCCTCCATTACCGAGTCTCCTGTAACCCTGCTGGACCGGCTAGCCAGAATAAGTGAAGTAATCATGAAAACAATTGCGACACCTGCGGTCAGTTTACCGAAAAAGGTACTGCCACCAGTAGAGCCGAACAGTGTCTGTGAAGAACTACCGAAAACCGCCCCGATCTCCGATCCTTTGCCTGTCTGCAGTAGTACAATCATGATCAGGGCAATACAAATGACGAGATGTAATACAATAAGTGCTGTCTGCATAAAGCTAAGACTTCCCTCTCAGTATGATTCAGGCGCTGTAATATAGTCTATTTATCCTTCAAAATCAACAATCCTGATGAAAGAAGCGCCCTTCAGGCTTGCTCCCCCTACCAGGGCGCCGTCTATATCAGGCTGCGCCATCAATTCATCCGCGTTCTCCGGTTTGACGCTGCCACCATACAGGATACGTATATCGTTTGCAACCGTATTGTTAAAACGCTCTGCCAGGTTCTCTCGAAGAAAAGCATGGGCCTCCTGGGCCTGCTCGGGCGTGGCCGTGTGACCGGTACCAATGGCCCACACCGGCTCGTAGGCCAAGACCAACCGGCCAGCGTGCTCTTCTCCCCACCCCTCGAGACCGCCTTTGAGCTGCGCGGCCAAAACATCCAGTGTCTTTCCGGCCTGTTTTTCCTCCAGAGTCTCACCAATACACAGGATAACCGCGAGATCGACGGCCAACAGCGCCAGAGCCCTGCGATTTACACTTTCATTGGTTTCGCCGAAGTACTGGCGCCGCTCTGAGTGTCCAACTATGCCGTACTGGCAACCCAGATCGCGCAGCATTGGGGGCGAGATCTCTCCGGTATAAGCCCCCTGCTTCTCCCAGTAACAGTTCTGCGCCGAAAGCCGAATTGGGCTCCCTGCCAGGGCGGAGGCCACCGCAGCCAGGGCCGTAAAAGGAGGCGCCACCACCACCTCGCGGTCATCAAAACGCGAGATCCCGGTCTTGAGCTCTTCCGCCAGAGCCACAGCTTCGGCCACCGTAAAATGCATTTTCCAGTTTCCTGCCATAAGCGGAATCCGTCCACTCATACTCTCATCCCTCCTCTGGATTGCAGGTGGATTCGCTTCGCTTAATCCACCCTACACACTCATCGGTCATTAAGTCATTTGGCTTCGCCGTCATTCATAGTCATTAAGTCACTAGGTCGTTTTCTAACTAGATCACCATATCATGCCTTCGCTATTACTGGTGATCTTTTGCTTCAGCGACCTAATGACCCAATGACAGCGGAGCCTAGTGACCTAATGACCCTAAAAGGCTATGCGCCTTGCGTTTTGCTGGCCTTTTAGAACCTACAGTCTCTCCCCCATATACACAGCCAGATCAACTAACCTGCTGGCGTAACCGAATTCGTTGTCATACCAGCTCAAGACTTTCACCATTCGACCACCTACAACACTTGTCAGGGCCGCATCCACCGCTGAAGAGTAAGAACTGGTGTTAAAATCCATCGAAACCAGAGACTCGGTGATATAGGCGAGGATGCCCTTAAGTCGGCCGGTGGCCTCCTGTTCCAAAACCTTGTTCACCTCTGCCTTGGAGACATCACGGCTCACGCGCCCCACAAAATCAACCACGGAGACATTGGGGGTGGGAACGCGGATGGCCATGCCATCTAGTTTGCCTTTCAGTTCGGGAATAACCAGGGTCACTGCCACTGCGGCTCCAGTGGTGGTCGGAACCATGGAAAGAGCCGCAGCCCGCCCCCGACGCCGATCCTTATGCAACCCGTCCAGAAGATTCTGGCCCATGGTGTAGGCGTGGATGGTAGTCATCAAGCCGTGTTCAATGCCGAAAGAGTCGTGAAGAATCCGGACCACAGGCGCCAGGCAGTTTGTGGTGCAGGACGCATTGGAAACAATGTCGTGGTTGGCGGGATCATAGGTGTCCTCATTGACTCCCAAGACAAAGGTTGCGTCGACGTCTTTTCCAGGTGCGCTGATGATCACCTTCCTAGCCCCAGCTTTCAAATGACTCGCAGCAGCTTCTCTATCCCTAAAAAGTCCGGTACACTCCAAAACTATATCCGCACCCAAATCCTTCCACTTCAGCTCGTCAACATTCCTAATCTGGGTGCAGTGCACTTCCTTGCCCCCTATAATTAGATTGCCGTCCCGAACCTCCACCGGAGTGTCAAAACGACCATGAACCGAGTCATAGCGGAGTAGATGAGCCAACTCTTCTGGATCACTTAGATCGTTGATGCCCACTACTTCAACGTCCATTCCGCGCCCGATAATGCTTCTCACCACCATCCGACCAATGCGACCAAAACCGTTGATTCCAACCTTGACAGCCATATTCATATCCTCCCTCAGAAATTACTGTTGTTCCGACCAGGTCTAAATGATCTTTATTTTCTCAACCCTAACGCTGCAAACCTACACCGGCCACAGTCGTTAGATTTAACCCTAAGGTTTCATACCCACGCCGAGGAAAAACGCGTCAGAGTGCGCTAAATGTGGGCGCGCACAGGCTAGGACAGAATGAACAGTACTCGATTTTACCTGAGATCCTGTTCC
>CBFDBW010000421.1:0-2900 GCA_965603145.1 uncultured Syntrophobacterales bacterium | reverse complement strand
TAAAAGAAAAACAGTGAATAGACTCACAGCCAGCCCTACCTTGAAGCTCAGTGGCTCAAAAACCACTTCAATTCGGTGGGATCCCGGCCCTACAGGTATAGCGCGAAATAAATAATTGGCCCGGAGTATCTCCTCATCTTTACCGTCCACATATGCCTTCCATCCTGGATAGTAGGCTTCGCTCATGAAGAGAAAGGCTGCCTCCGGCGTACTCACATCGAAAACCATCCGGTTGTTTTCATACTTAACAATCTTCACAGCCGATCTAAGGGCTGGTACGGCTGGCTTTTTGTTCAGAGCTAAAAAGCGTACTGGTTTTGACTCCAGGAGCAAGGTCTCCCGATAATTGATGTCTGACTCGATGAAAGCCCTGGCAAATTCTTGGTCTCCCTCCAGCACTTTAAAGTTTTTCACCAGAAAGGCGCGTGGCATCCAGTTTCTGTTTTGGTAAAGCTTGTTTGTTTCCGCACCCTTCCAAACCAAACTGTAACCAGAAATATCGACCGGGCTTTCAGAGAGCAAATATTTGACATTCATCATGTCGAGCAAGTTGCGAATCGAGGCCAGAGGTTGATTGCGGATTACGCTCATGAACCTTTCGTAGCGGGGTTGGAGAGGCACGTTGTAGCCATCAATGTCAAAAAGGTGGTGCTCCATCATCAAGTCGTAGCCGAGAGCATCCTTCCGCTTCAAGTGAAAATCCCTGTAGTTATTACTAGTTATAACACTTAGGTCTCTCTTTTCCGGCATGACATGAAACCGGAACAGATCTCCATCGGCTTTCAGGGTGCGGATTATTTCGGTCTCGGCATGAAAGGTTCCCGCGTCTAGCTTCATTGCGTAGCCACGGTTTCCTAAGAATAGATCCAGTCCCAATAGCATGAGGAGTAGAGGACTTCCTATGCGGGTCAGCTTTTGGCGTAGGCCGAAGAAAATAAGAATCAGAGTGAAAACCATAATAAGCAGCAACCGCTTGAAGTTGTGCAGGACCATCGGCAGATAAGCGGGATCCAGGGTATTGCCTGACCACTTTTGCACTTGAACCAGCACCCGGGCTGGAAAGAAAACGGCCAGCAAAAGCAACCCAGCCAGGGCAATGATCAGTCCCACCTGCAGACTAGTGCACCAGGGAGTCACCTTATTCTTTTCAAAAAAGCGCTTAGCAAGCATGTCCAGGCCGAGGCCACTTAGCACACAGAGGTAAAAGACAAAGAGGAAAAGAAATTTTACCGGATAACGTAGATTGGAAAATAGTGGCAAATGCTTATAGAGAAAGGGGTAGAGAGGGGTATATTTCCCCAGGGCCAGCACAAGAACCAGACCTAAGGCTGTAAGCAATGGTAAGCTCCGCTTGCCCTGCCGCACAAAACATATCCCCGCCAGCAAAAAGGTGACTGGACCCAGGTAGATGGTCTTCAGGTAATTTTGCATCTCCCAGTAGCGGCCGGGGCTTGTACGTTTACCAAAGAGATCCGGTGCAAGAAAATAGAACAGGTCCCGCGGCGCTAAGGACCAGCGTGTCGCTTCACCCAGATCAATCCCCCCATAGCGATGACTTTGGGGATAAAGCTCCAGAAAAGGTAGTATCTGCACCATGGAAACACCCAGGAAAACCATCAGGGTAAGTCCCAGGAGTCCAAGGCGACGCTTCAGACTCGGTGAGTCTCCAGTGATTCTCAGCAACAGCAGTTTCGGATAAAGGCAGAGCAGGATAAGACTGGCAAAAGTAAAGAGGACGACCTCTGCCCCGCCGCCCAGGAACATGCAGAAGAGGGTGGCGGCGGCGGCCACGGCCCACCTTATCTTTCCATATTGAACCAGCCGGCAGCCACACAACATCGCCAGAGGATACCAGCTCACTGACAAGAGAGTGTTGAGCACATTATGAACCGAAATTAGATAGCCACTGAAAAGGAAGGCCAAGGCGGCGGCCAGAGCCCCCTGGGCAGTAGCACCGATCTCTCGCATCAGTGCGTAGGTGAATACCGCCGCCAGAAAAAAATGCAGAATGACGGTCCAGTTAAAGGCTAGATCCAGGGGCAGGAAAAGATATAGCAAGCTGAAAGGGTAGAGCACCCCTGCCTGAATGGTAGCGAAGAGTGGGACACCACACTTGATATAGGGGTTCCAGAACGGGAAATGCCCCTGGCGAGCGGTTTCGATCCAGAGGTAACGGAAGGGATAAAAAAAACTGGTGAGATCCCTTTCCACCAGAAGAAGCTCACCAGTCAGAACGTCGCTGAAATAAAGCAGCGTAAGGGCGAATAGTCCAAAAATTACCGTCAGCTTCTTCACTGCTGAATCTCACGCCAGGAATGAGGAGGCTGAGTGCAGTGGGTCCACAAACCCACTATCACTCTGTGTGAGCAAGAAAAGAAACGGGGCGGACCGCCAAGATCCGCCCCGCCTACTGTCAAGATTTTTGTTCGGGAGCCTTAATCAGGTTACTCAATAGCTAACGCAACCGCTATCCTGATAGTAGGCAAAATTGTAGCAAGTAAAACCTCTCTGGTCCCTGATGCCAAGCATTCTCTTCTGCATGCTTACCTACCTTATATTTTCTAAGTCTAAAAAGTTCTTAAATAAATTTCAGTCTCATTACCACCAGTACTGCTATATGTCAACGCCATTTCTGGCCATTCGACCCTCTCGTTACGGCCTGTTGATGTCTGCAATACTTGTGCCTGTTAATCACCCCCAATTAACACCTTTATGTAATCAATACACCCGCCCGGTTAAACAAGGGCAAGAAAACCGACAGGGCAAAGAACAACACAAATCCTGCCGGAATCACAAGTGGCATTGGCTCTATCAGAGTCGAAAAGCGCTTTATCGCGTAGTCAACGTCCTGGTTGTAGTAATCCGAGACCTTGCCGAATCATCCCCCTTTCTTACAGGGG
>CBFDBW010000420.1:0-2901 GCA_965603145.1 uncultured Syntrophobacterales bacterium | reverse complement strand
TGGAAAAACGGTTCCCCAAAAGGTGGCCAGTACGGAGCTTGTTGGTGTGATGTCTAATTTGTAGAATTTTGATGCCTTCACCAGTCAGTCTATCCAACCGACCCTCCGATATATTTTTGCGCGGGATCGATACCCACTGGCTGGTTATGGCACGTTTGTCTTTCCACCCTGCTAACCCCACCTCCTCATCGCGGAGATCCAGTTGTTTCCGAATGCATGCGACAAAATCCAGGGTGGAGAGGTTTACTTTTTCCAGCAGAAGAAAGGCAAAGTTTCCCTGGTCGGAAAAGTCGTAGAGGGGAATCTCCTCGACAACGAAATCTTCCGGCTGTTCTTTGATGCGACCGCCGGTGCCGGGGAGGTTGGAGGTTAGATGAATTCGACCGAATTCGTCATGCATATTCCCGAGCCCTTTCCTCTGGGGTGTCAGCTTTTTTTCTTGGGTAACCACAGAGGCACAGAGAGCACAGAGGTGTTTTTGTTTTCGCCCGATCGGGAGACGGCGATCGGGCGAAAGAAAGCTACCTCAGGGCAGTTTTCCTGTAGATGGATCTACGTATTGAGACTTCTGGTTGCCAGAACAAAAGAAATCCGCTGAAGGCTGGAGATACTTTTCCCTGGCCGTCGTCTCCCCGCCAGGGAAAAATCTTCTTTCTCTGTGTCCTCTATGTCTCCGCGGTTAAACTGTGTAACCAAGGACTCCCTTAGGCTGGCAACAATGATTTGAGAATCTTATTGTCCAGTTTCTTCAGAATCGCCAGGGTGAGTTTAAGGGTTGCCTGGAAGTCATCAAGATGAATGAGGCCGCTATGCCCGTGGGCATAACGAACCGGCACCGCCAAGACCACCGTGGGAATGCCGCCCTGCGCCAGATGGATGGGACGAGCATCGGTTGCTCCACTCTGGCGCACAGCAAGTTGATGAGCAATTTTGTGCTTCTTGGCCAGTTCTGTTACCCACTGCCAAAAATGGCGGTGGATGATGGTGGAAGGATCGAAAAGGCGAATCTGGCAGCCTTTGCCCACAGCACCCTGGGGACTATCCTTAGTAATCCCGGGAAAGTCGTCGGCAGGTGCTCCCTCTAAAACTACTGCGGCCTGTGGTTTGACAACCTCAACCGCAGTCACCGCACCCCTGGTACCGACTTCCTCCTGTACGGTGGCGGTAGCCACAACCGTATTTGGATGAGAAGACAATTGCTTCATGGCAGCAACCAGTACCGCACAGCCAACCCTGTCATCCCAAGCCTTATTGGCCATTAATTTTTTGTTATAAATTGCGAAATGACTTACCGGTGTAATAAGATCCCCCAGCTGTAATCCCAGAGAGGCGATCTCTTTTTTGGAAGCAGCACCCACATCCACTAGAAGGTCTTCCACCTTGAGTTCGCTTTGTTGCTCTTTTTTGAAATGGGGCGGCACTGCAGCAACGATTCCCTCCACTGCGCCCTTACTGCCGTGGATATGGACTCGCTGACCAGGCAGGTTGCTGGCGATCCACCCGCCCAGAGGCTGTAACCTCAGGTACCCCCCCTCGGTGATGTTCTGGAGCATGAATCCCACTTCATCCATATGAGCTGTTAGCATCAAACGAGGCTGTTTTCTGCTCCCCTGTTTGCTGGCGATGAGAGAACCCAAGCCGTCACGTTGAATCTGACAGCTTGGCTCCAGGTGTCTTCTAATAATGGTGGCCACCGGCTCTTCTCCACCCGGGGGACCTGGGCAGGATGACAATTCTTGCAGAAGATTGATCAAGTCTTTCATGGCTCCCTCCATGTAGATGACACTATGAGACAATAAAAAGAGAGATAATTCAACTGGAAGTTAGTAATTTGGACAGAGCCCCCCCCCTCACCCTAACTCTCTCCCGCCCCAGGGGGTGAGGGAAACTATTCAGAGCTGTGTCAGGTCAGGCGGTGGTAAACGGCTCGAGTATGGGCTGCGAGTGAGCCTCAGCCGAACTCCCCGCCCCTACGATTATTGTTAGCTGAATAACTGCTGGATCGTTCTAAACTGCTGAATTTCCGTATTCTTTGGCTTATTGCTTCTTGACAGAGATGACTGCAGGTGCTAAAAGTCGCCAACAAACAGGGCATTTGAGTGTAAGCCCCCGAGTTTACCACCAAGGGAGAGTACCTGCCTATGGGGGTTTCCCAAACAATTCTTCATGAGGAAGTTGAATCCCGCTATCTTGCCTACGCCCTTTCCACAATTGTTTCCAGAGCCCTTCCAGATGTGAGAGACGGTCTCAAGCCGGTACACCGGCGGATCATCTATGCCATGGATGCCATTGGCGCCAAACAGGCTGCGCGCCACGTCAAGTCTGCCAGAGTAGTAGGGGAGGTGATCGGAAAATATCATCCCCATGGTGATGCAGCCGTTTATGACGCCATGGTACGGATGGCTCAGGATTTTTCTCTGAGATATCCGTTGGTGGATGGGCAGGGGAACTTCGGCTCGGTGGATGGCGATGGTGCCGCAGCCATGCGCTACACTGAAGCGAAACTATCCGCTATTGCCGGAGAGTTGCTGGCTGATCTCAAGGCGCAGACTGTGGCGTTCAGCGACAACTACGACGGCACCCTAACTGAGCCCGCCGTGCTGCCGGCCCGGATACCTAATCTGCTCATTAACGGTTCCAGTGGGATTGCCGTGGGCATGGCCACCAACATACCGCCCCACAACCTCAGTGAAGTTTGCGACGCGCTCATTAATTTAATCGGCAACGAAGACGCAAGCACCGCCGAGATAATGGCCAGAATCAAGGGGCCGGATTTTCCCACAGGTGGTCAGATTATAGCGTCCGCAGAAGAAATGAAGGAGATCTACCGGCGCGGCAAAGGCAGCATCAAGATCCGGGGAGAGTTCGAGGTTGAAACCCTAAAGCGGGGTAGGAGGCAGT
>CBFDBW010000419.1:0-2904 GCA_965603145.1 uncultured Syntrophobacterales bacterium | reverse complement strand
TTTTGGCAGGATGACCAGATCTACCTTTGCCAAGGCGAGGCTGTGCCCCAAAAGAACAGCAATAGTCGCAAAGAATATCAGTTTATGTCTCATCTTCTGCCCTCCTGTCAGCGTACGTTTCGGCGGTGATAGTGCATGGTCAGTTCCCTTTTGCTGTGAGCGGGTAACGCAATCTCAAATTCTAGCGTGTAGGCATCGACGCGCTTGTAATCCATGTTGCACTCCTCCATATCCCATTGCCCGGGAATATGCTGAATCATGGTGAGCATGGCTGGTTTCTCTTTGAAGTTCTCGATGCTCGCCTTGATCGCCTCATCTGTGTCGTAGAGGACTATTCGGTTTTTTCTCTTGTAACGGACATTAATCCGTTCTTCCCGCATTTTGCGCTGTGTCACCACAATATCGCGGCTGTCGCCGATGTAGATTTCCATTTTTTCGCCCACCGGTATCAGCTTGGTAAAGTCTTCGCCCAAGAAAATCGTGCTTTTCTGCCCGTCCTCCTGAAATACACGCACCTTCCCTTCCGAAAGGACAGACGAACCAAGGCCTGTCTCTTTAACATTTTTGATCCGGTAGGTTACCGGGATGCCCACATTGGTTTCTAGCTTTTCTGGGTCCCAGGGCAGCTTACGTGCATCAAAAGTCCAGCGCTTTTCGATCGGCACTTCGGCTTTGTTCAAAAAGAGCAACTGCTTGGTCTCCCCATGACTGATACTCTTCTCGAAAGACTGGCCCTCATCCAGAAGCACCGAAGCATTTTCAAAGTCCTCACCCGAAAAATTGCGCAGCACCAAGAAACTCTTCAGATTCATCCGTGTCTCTTCCATGTCTACAAGACCTTTGTAGGTAATCAGCCGATCGATAAACGAGAGCAGATAGCTGATCCGAACCGTGACTTCAAAGGCGTCCTCACTGTTGATTTCCCAGACCAGTGCCGCCTCGTTGGGGGGATAACTGACGTTAAGCAAAATAACCTTATCCGGATGCGTAAGCACACTCAGGCGAATCGAGTCCACATCGATACTTACGCCCTTCCATGAAAAATCCACCTTATTGAGACCTTTCTGCAGCGTAAGGACACGTTCCTCCTCAATCAGGGTTGCCTGCGGATTATCAAGACGGATGATCGTTTTACCCCGTTCGGGAAGTGCCACCAGCTTGATTCGAGCGTAAACAGGGGTTGCGAGAAGGAGAAAGATCACGCTTAGGGTGAACAGGCTGTAAATGGTCCTTTTCCATTTCATCTTTTCTGTCTCCTTTGATTTATTTTCCTTACTTCTTGTCGCCTATCACATCTGCCGCCCAACTTAGCGCAGCAGATACAGTTGGAAATCCGATGGTGCTTGTGAGGAGAATGATCGAATGGTATATCTCTTCCGGCTTTGCCCGCACTTCTATCGCCCTTCTCACATGACTGTGAACAGCACCTTCAGAACGTTGTGTGGTCCCTGCTGCTAGCTGGACCAGATGTGCAGTCTTTTCATCTAAAGGCCCTTCCTGCCTCACCACTTTACCGAGCTCCTGAACGCCACCCATAAATTTCCCCCCATCCTTCAGACATTGCTCATCACAGTAGGTTTCGACCACGCACCGACGAATACATCATGTTTTGGAAAATCAGCAGTTTTGATCAATCTACATTCCGTGTTGATGGGGCATTGTTTGATCATTGGTGCGGTTTCCAGTTTTCCTAAAAATTTTCGAAAAGTCTGCTCTTGTCAACCCTTTTTCCAGATACCAAGCCACAGTAATCTGTTTTTTTGACCATTCCGACAGAGGGAATGTTGACACTGAAAGTCTTGTTCTCCTTAATCCCCACATTGGTGTAATGTATCTTGGCCATGCCCAAGGAGATAGAACTGAGGTCCATAATTCCAACATGAGCGATGGTAATATAATTAGGCTTCCCTTTTACATTTGCACCAACCAGAGTGGTGGGCAAGGGATATAAGCAATTTAAATGATAACAATTCCCCTAGTTCGATGGAAAATATAGATGAAGTGGCCTTGTGTGTCAAGGGGAAAGCGTCCACAACATATGCGGTTCTTGGGTTAGGCTATGGCGGGAGGGCTTGTCAGGGGTTTCAGAGACCTCCGTTGACTCCCATGGCCGCCTTTAGAATTAGGAGGCATAGTTCTCAATGGCATAATCAGGATCTTTATGTAATTGATCCTCACTAGGTCGGATCTGAGAATCTGGCTCTCTCCGAGCTGCAGTCTCCACGACCCGGAGCCCGGCCCATAGGGGCCTACGCCCCGGTGGGAGTAATCTAAGTGAGTATCTGTTGGCGCAGCCTGGCACTGCTGGAGTTTATCACCAGTGAAGAGATAACCTTCTCTCTATTCTAAATTACTAGCCGGAAGGGAAAGTGTAACCCGACCGCATGGCGGCAAACAGGTAAGCAGTGACATAACTACGGTATGGAGACCAGCGGTGGGAGTATTCCAGCGCTTCTTCCGGCTTAAAGGGAGTACCTGCGTTCAGCAAGTGTCCCAGGGTTCGGCAGAGCGCCAGGTCGCCGTGCGGGAAGCCATCGGTACGACCCAGTGCCCGAATGAGGAGCCAGTTTGCCGTCCACAAGCCCACCCCACGGATACCAGTCAGCACCCGTATCACCTCTTCATCGGATTGCACGCGCAGATTTTCCAAGTCTAGCTGACCTGAGGCTACTCCAGCCGAGATATCAAGGATATATTCCAATTTTCGCGCACTAAACCCCAAAGCACGGAGTCCGGCTACTCCAGCAGCCACCAAAGATTCGGGACGCGGGAAGCTGTGATAGCTAATACCTGATAACTCTAGGGTCGGCCCGTAGGTTTCAATAAGCCGGGTGCGCAGTACGCGCGCCACATGGGAGCTGATCTGCTGCCCTAATATGGCCAGAACCAAGGCTTCATACACAG
>CBFDBW010000418.1:0-2910 GCA_965603145.1 uncultured Syntrophobacterales bacterium | reverse complement strand
AATGATTTCATGTACCCTTTCTTTGTGGTTCCCGGGAGTGGTGTACGAAATCCTATAGGTTCTATGCCTGGGGTTTTCCAGCTGTCCGTTGATGAATTGGTGAAGGATGCGGCGGAGGTGAAGGACCTGGGTATTCCTGCAATCATGATCTTCGGTATTCCGGAGGCGAAAGACGAGGTGGGCTCGGGGGCATATGCCCAAGACGGGATTGTCCAACAGGCCGCCCAGGAGCTGAAGAAAAAGGTCAACGGCCTCCTCGTAGTCACTGACGTTTGCATGTGTGAGTACACCAGCCACGGACACTGTGGGGTAATAAAGGACGGGGACGTGGATAACGACGCCACCTTGGGTCTTCTGGCGCGCACAGCTCTGTCCCATGCTGAGGCAGGGGCAGATATGGTAGCCCCGTCGGATATGATGGACGGTCGAGTAGGGGCCATACGAGAGACCTTAGATGAACATGGTTTCACCCACATTCCCATAATGGCCTATGCAGCGAAGTATGCCTCCAGCTTTTACGGGCCGTTTAGAGATGCGGCTCATTCTGCTCCCCAATTTGGGGATCGACGTTCTTATCAGATGGACCCCGCAAACAGTAAAGAAGCCATGCGGGAGATCAGCCTGGATATTGAGGAAGGCGCTGATATCATTATGGTCAAGCCGGCCCTTGCTTATCTAGACGTGATTCGGCGGGCTAGCAGAGAGTTCGATTTACCTTTGGCGGCTTACAATGTAAGCGGCGAGTATTCGATGATCAAAGCGGCGGCAGAAAAGGGCTGGTTGGACGGTGAGCGAGTAATGATGGAGGTCCTTACATCCATCAAGCGGGCCGGCGCAGATATCATTATTACCTACTTTGCCAAGGAAGCAGTGAGGGAGTTGGAAAGCTGAGCTTTCAACTCCCTCGCAGAGCGCAGAGCGAAAACTCTAATCTATTAGAAAGACAGCAGCGCAAGTCAATTTTTCTCTCACGCTATGCGCTATGCGAGCTCTGTGAGAGATAGAATATTAGTGGGACAGGAACAACATGAACAGTCATCCACATAAACATACAAAACATCCCAAAAATGCGGGCGAGATACCAGAACCTAGGCTGATTGCCTGGGAGCTGACCCGAACCTGCAATCTGAGCTGCATCCATTGTCGGGCAGCATCCATCGACAGACCCTATCCAAATGAGTTGACCACTGAGGAGTGTATGAATCTCTTGGATGAGGTGGCCTCTTTCGCCAGCCCCATCATGATTCTCACGGGAGGTGAACCCCTGTTGCGGCCGGATGTTTTCGAGATTGCCACCTATGGGACCCAAATAGGTCTGCGTATGGTTCTGGCCACCAACGGACTCCTCATTGATACGGAAACCACCAAACAGATGCGTGAGGCTTCCATTCAAAGAGTGAGCATCAGCCTGGATGGGGCCACGGCTGAAAGCCATGACAAATTTCGCCAGGCTGCCGGAGCCTTTGCCGGGTCTTTGCGAGGCATCGATCTCCTCAAGAAGGCTTCCATTGAGTTCCAGATCAATACCACCATAACCAGGGAGAACCTGCACGAGCTTCCTGATATACAGAAGCTGGCAGAGGACCTGGGTGCGGCGGCGCATCATATATTTCTACTGGTGCCCACAGGACGGGGGAAAGATTTCAAAGAACAGGAGATCGCGGCCAAGGATTATGAGCAGACTCTTCACTGGTTTTACGACCAGCGCGATAAGGTAGACATGCAGCTCAAAGCCACCTGCGCGCCTCACTACTACCGCATTATGAGGCAGCGGGCAAGAGAGGATGGCCAAAATGTCACCGTAGAGAGCCACGGCATGGATGCTGTCACTCGTGGCTGTCTGGGAGGGACCGCCTTTCTCTTTATCTCCCACCTGGGGCAGGTTCAGCCCTGCGGCTATTTAGAGGTGGACTGTGGTAATGTCCGGCAGGCGCCCCTGGGGGAGATCTGGCGCGATTCGGAGGTGCTGAAGAATTTGCGCAACTTCGAATTATACAAGGGAAAGTGCGGGGTCTGCGAATATCGCCGAGTTTGCGGCGGCTGCCGGGCCAGAGCCTTTGAAGCCAGTGGTGATTATCTGGAAGAGGAGCCACTGTGTACTTACGTACCCAAAGCTGCGTGCAGATAAGGCGCATAGAGCATAGGGCATAGAGTGAGAAGCTAGAAGTCAGGAGACAGAATTCAGAATTCAGGAGAAAAACAGAAAAAAAAGAGCACTTTTTCCTACTCTCTACTGGATTCTCTGATTTCGGATTTGATGAGATGACATGTTTAAGGGTAACGAATGAGTGAGAAAGTTGAAGAAAAACATCAGTCTAATGTGTTGCTGGATGAGATGGATAGGATGATTCTCAACGAAATCCAATCTCATTTCCCCATCGAGGCAAGACCTTATCAGATGTTTGGGGAGAAACTGGGGTGCTCTGAAGAAGAGGTCTTGCAGCGGGTGCAAGATCTGAAAGACAGAGAGGTTATCAGGAGAATCGGAGCCAACTGCAATTCCAGAAAGCTGGGGTACACCAGCACCCTTTGCGCAGCCAAGGTCCCGTCCCGCCTGATGGCGCGATTCGTGGAGGTGGTAAACAGTTATATGGGGGTAACCCACAACTACCGCCGCGATCACGACTACAATATCTGGTTCACTCTCATTGCTCCTTCCGAGGAAAAAATCGAGCGTATTCTGCGCGAGATAATCGAGTTGACCGGGGTAGGAGAGGTAATTAGCCTCCCCGCAGAGCGTCTTTTCAAGATTCAAGTGGACTTTGAGGTCTAGCCCCACCGGAGGCGGGTTATTTACCATCTGCTATGGGAAATCGCAAACTCTGCCCTGTAAACCACCACTTGCCCTTTTCTACCTTTTAAGGCCAGTGGTTGGAGCGGATGCAGTCGCACCAGTCCAGGAATCGAGTC
>CBFDBW010000417.1:0-2933 GCA_965603145.1 uncultured Syntrophobacterales bacterium | reverse complement strand
CCCCCCGAAAAGAAATAGAGGGATCTACAGTGCGAATGGCCTGCACCAAATTACCGCCATGTAGATCCCCCGAGGCTTCTCCAGCTATGATCAATACTCTTTTGCCCTTGGTCGCCATTCGCAATGTTTGATTGGTACATAACAGCGGTTGTAGAACTCACGAACCACTCGTTGGGATCACAGAGACACTCTCTCAAAGCTCATGGCGCCAACCGCTTAGCCCGAAACTAATTCCCAGTCGCCCCCCCTGTTGTTGAATGAGCTCACTCACCTGCGTGGCAACCTCTAGGGCCTTACGTCCTTCCTCCCCGCTCACCATGGGCTTTGTGCCAGTGCACACTGATGCTGCAAAAGATCGTAGCTGCTCTTCAAGGGGGTCAGTATCGGCAACGGGCAGCTGCTGATACTCTATTTCCGGAAACCCATCAGCACCTTTTTCAGGTAATTTGCGAAACAGTTCCACTTCCCTCTCGGCATAGTCTAAAGACAGATAGCTGTCCGCTTGAAAGATTCTTATTTTCCTCATCCTCTTTGCTGAAATACGGCTGGCGGTAACGTTGGCAATACAGCCATTCGCAAATTCCAGTCGCACATTAGCGATATCAGTGTGAGGAGTAAGGATTTTAGCTCCACCCACTCTTAGATCCTCCAATGGAAATGGCACCAAACTCAGTATGATATCTATATCATGGATCATAAGATCTAAGATCACATCAACCTCAGTACCACGTTCGGTAAAGGAGGCGAGTCGATGAGACTCCACAAACAGTGGCTGCTGCACGTATTCTCTTGCAGCTATTACTGCAGGGTTGAAGCGCTCCAGATGCCCCACCTGAAGCACCAGGTTATTCGCCTTTGCCAGTTGAATGAGGGAATCCGCCTCCTCCAAGGTAGCTGTCATGGGTTTCTCAACGAGCACGTGAATGCCCGCCTTCATAAGGTCGCGAGCAACCTGGCAGTGAACCTGGGTAGGCACTACCACGCTGGCAGCATCAACCTTGCCAATAAGTTCCCGGTGCGATGAACATGCCTGGCATGAAAAATCCTCAGCCATTCGTCGCGCCCGGCTTGGCTCGACGTCAGCTACAGCTACCAAATTAGTCTCCTCCAGAGCCGCGTATTTCTCCGCATGGAACTGACCCAGGTAGCCAACTCCGACTACAGCCATCCTGGGAGCCGAAGAGCTGACCGTAATTCTTGGCTTCACAGCCAAAAGCGCCTTTCTACGCTCCCCCACTTCCACTTCAAGCTGGTTCGATTCCAGCATCAATCCATCTAACTCTGAAGCTTTTTCCCTGTCCGCTGGCCTGCTTAAGATGGCAATCCTGGCATCGTCGGCAGCCTGGATCATCTTTTCCCTGTCAAACATCAATGTTCTGTCAGCTTCCACAACCAACACCGAAGCGCCCACCTCTTTCATGGTCTTGATGGTCTGAAGCCCTACAGCAGGAACATCGAAACGCAGGTCTTGATTGGGCTTGCAAACCTTCACAACCACCACTTCGCTTTTTCCCAAACGACCTCCGCGCCTGATTGTCTCATCAGTTCCTTCTATTGCCTCCACTGCCAGTACTGCCTGATCCCGAACCAAGATACACTGCCCTATGTCCAGTTTGCCGATCTCCTTGGCCAGGTTCCAGCCGAAGTTGATGTCCCTGCGCTCCCGAGCGTTGGGCCTGCGCCGCGTCAGGATTCCAGGGGGGGCCAGCAGTTTTGGCAGGAAAAGGGTCGAAGGTCTAACTTTGATACCGTGCGCTTCCAGTTCTTCCGTAAAAGCCCTTAAAATTGCATCGTCTTTTTTGTGGAGCATCCGGGCGAGCAACCGTACGGCCTTCCAGTCCGGTCTGATCTTGCTGAAGAGCTTGGTTTTTGCCACCGCACCCGCCATCGCCACTTCAGTAACCTGGGATTTTTGAAAAGTCTCGATCATCCGGCCCAGCTTCCCTAGGCTCACCCAAGAACATACGTCCACCTCGGATTCCAGTAGCTCGTCGGCCTCTCCTTTAAGGGCCACCGCCACTACCTTGACTCCGTTTTGCCTTGCTGCCCGGGCGAAGAGGATGGGAAACTGTCCCCCTCCCGCAATAAGTCCAATTTTTTTCATGGCTTTACTGCTAATTTCCTTTGTGACCTTGGTGAACTCTGTGATGACAATTTTGCCACCACCGGCGGTCAGCGAGTAATGCCACGCTGTGAGCAACGGATAAAATCCACCAATATTCTCACTTCATCCACGTCTCCAAACTGACTCTCAGCCGCCTCCAGCGCTTCTTTGAGAGTCCTCTCGGTCAGAAACAAGATACGATAGCACTGTTTCAAGATCTTGAGTGTCGTGGCGGGAAAGTTCCTGCGCTTTAGCCCAACGGTATTCAGCCCGTAGAGCTTGGCGCGATGTCCAGACACAAGCATATATGGAGGTATATCCTTCGTTACCCCGGTCTTACCACCAATGTATGAGTGGGTGCCGATCCGAACGAACTGGTGTACAGCAGACAACCCACCCAGTGTCGCGTGATCATCGACAGTCACATGCCCGGCCAAAGTGGCAACATTGGCCATGATCACATGATTGCCGATAATGCTGTCATGCGCCACATGACTGTAGGCCATGAATAAATTGTTGTCACCTATCTTGGTTAGCTCATCCCCGCCAACGCTGCCGCGATTGATAGTGACAAACTCCCGAATAGTATTGTCATTACCGACGATGGTCTCAGTTCGACGGCCGTCGAATTTCAGATCTTGGGGTGGTGTCCCAACAGACGCATAGGAATAAATCTCGCAGCGTTCGCCAATGGCGGTGTGCGGAGCGATATGGGCGTGGGCGTGAATCCGGCAGCCTTTACCAATTTCTACCTCTTTATCGATAACAGCGTAGGGACCAACCACCACGTCGACTGCCAGTTCAGCGCCGGGATGAACGATTGCAGTGG
>CBFDBW010000416.1:0-2935 GCA_965603145.1 uncultured Syntrophobacterales bacterium | reverse complement strand
GTGTTTTTTCTTACTGACACCTGAAACCTGACACCTGGTACCTGGATCACACCTGTCACCTGAAACCCTGAGCTTTGTTGCTTGGGATTTCGGAAAGTGGATTAAGAAACCGGGGACCCGACCGTAAGGTTGGGGACTGAGCGGAGCGCAGCGAGCGCGAAGAAATGCGAAATGATGTTGGGCTAGGCCTGGAGGTCTTTCAGTTTTTTTCTTCGATAGCGGAAGGAATAATAGCTCATTCTCAAAAGTTTCGCCGCTTTTGTTTCGTTGCCTCCCGCCTTCGTTAGAGCTTCTCTCAAGTAATGTTCCTCTAAGGCCTGGAGATCAAGGCCTTCATCCGGTAGGGCTGGAATTCCACCGTCATTTTCAGCAGGTTGTGGGGGAACACCCTCAAAGCCTCCCTCCAGACCAAGATCCTGTGGGGTTAGCTCGGGTCCATGGCCAACGAGGATGCCCCTCTCCACCAGGTTTCTCAATTCGCGAATGTTTCCTTGCCATTGGTGATTCTTCAAATAGCCTTCGGTCTCGAGAGAGAAACCGGTAAAAGATTTTCCGTGTTTACTACCGAATTCAGAAAGAAAGTGCCTGGCAATGGGCACGATATCGTCACGGCGATTGTTGAGAGAGGGGACCTCGACTTTAATAACCGCCAGCCTGTAGTAAAGATCCCGTCTGAACAGATCCTTTTCTATCATGGCAACCAGATCCTTGTTGGTAGCTGAAACCACTCTGGTTTGGATTCGGAGCTTTTTGGTGCCCCCCACCCTGTAATACTCCCCCTCTTCAAGGAAACGGAGGAGCTTGGCCTGGGCTTCGAGGCTCAGATCGCCCACCTCATCAAGGAATAAGGTGCCGTCGGCAGCCTGTTCCACCAACCCCTTTTTGCCAGCCGCCTGTGCTCCGGTAAAAGCTCCTTTCTCGTACCCAAATAGCTCACTCTCAATGAGGTCTTTGGGTATGGCAGAGCAGTTCAAAGTGAGAAAGGGCCCATTGAAGTTAGGGCTTTTATAGTGGATGGCGCTCGCTATCAATTCTTTGCCGGTGCCGGTTTCACCGAGGATGAGGACCGGAGTGTCGATAGCTTTGGCTACTTTGTCCACAAACTGCATAACATCCTGGATGGCATTGCTTTCTCCAACGAAGCACGGGATATTTTCCTTGAGATACTTCTCCTGGAGGGCCTGGACTTCTTTGCGCAGTCTGATTCTATCAAGGGCGTTTCGAACACTAACCTCCAGGGCATCTACATTAATGGGCTTGGTCATGTAGTCGGAAGCCCCGAGTTTCATGGTGGAGATTGCGGTGTCGATGTCGGTGGAGGCGGTGACCATAATGACCAGGGCTTCTGGATGGAGCTTCTTAATCTCGCGAAGAGCGTCTACACCGCTCATGTCCGGCAGCCCAATGTCGAGCAGAACCAAATCGGGAGGATCATCTTTGATTACCTCAATTGCACTCCCGGCTGTAGAGAAAGCCTTCACCTGAAATTTTGACTCCAGGGCCAGGCTTAACACTTCCCTCATGTCGGAGTCGTCATCTACGACATATATGGAATATGCGACCACTTTTCATTAATCCTTTTCCCAATTGTTCGTAGAATGCTGAATCAGATAGATTGAGTTTTGGTGTGGAATTTTACATACAAACATCATGCCAGTATTAGCATCTCAGCTTAAACAGACAAAAACAAAAAGCAACGAGAGGGTCTTTCATCCCCTTGTTTTCAGGTGCACAGAATTCATGTCGCGAAGGTACTGGCGGTCCTCGTAAAAGATTTCTCGGAAGCGCAATCCCACGCCGAGCAGGGTATTTTCCTCATCGGAACTCAAGAAGTCGGACCACATTACCTCTGCTCTTGGGAAAATGTGGTTGGACATTCATATTCTTCAGGCAATTGTAGAGTGAGGGATAACATGAAGCCCATAAGGATAAATACCCCCACCAGAACGAAACCAAGAGCAAAGGAAACAGCATCACCCATGATACCGATGCAGGCTGGGATTGCTCCAGCCCCAATGAGAAAAGCAAAGGGAATCGTGAGTGAAACAGCCACGTTTCGCGAACTTGGAGGCCCTATACAGGACAGGGCAGCAAATCCTGCCGGAAAAAAACAGACTGCCAGCATTGGCTGGGCGAAAACAATGAGTACCATCCAATAACCCTTTATTACACCCAACAGAATCGTCATGGTACCGGTAAGCAGAAATACAGCTGCCATAATTCTCCTGGCACCGAAACGATCCGTTGCCCAGCCGGCAAGAAATGCCATCCCAAGGCCTGAGACGCGTGAAAGCGCTACCAGAGTGTTGGCCCAGTATTGATCCATGGAGCGCTCAGTAACCAGGTAGAGAGGTAGCATGGCATATACACCCAAACTGCCGGTGATGGCTAAGCTAAAAAGGATGGTCATGATCCAAAAGGCTGGTTTGGCCAAAATGGTTCGGAAAGAGGTAACGCTGGGGGCATCTCCGGGGAACTTGCCACTCTTGCCAAACCGACCGAATGTCACCCCTGCCGCCATTGACGCTATCCCCATTACAGCCATAATTGCTCGCCAGGAAAACCATTGCAACAGAACCTCGGATATTAAAGGGGCCGCCACGAAGGCCAAATTTGGAGCCAGTTCGTGGACGGCCAGTGCTTTCCCCCACTGACTAGGGCTGATCATCGACGTCAAGGTGGAGATACCAGATGGCAAATAAAGCCCAGCTGCCAATCCCAGTACTACCAGGCCCATGCGAATCCCTAGCAGACTGTTGCTGGAAGAGATTACAAGGAGAGCAATGCCAATGGCGGTGGCTGAGAAGATGATCGTACGTTTGTGCATGAGTCTCGAGGCTACAAATCCGGATCCTAGAAGAGATATGAAATATCCCATTGATATCAAGAGAAAGAGTGAACCCGCTTCAGAGTGACCCAGGCCCAAATCTTTTTC
>CBFDBW010000415.1:0-2954 GCA_965603145.1 uncultured Syntrophobacterales bacterium | reverse complement strand
AGATCATCAAGTCGGGCGGCTGGCCTGCCAAAGAGGAGATAGTGGTCGCTCCGATATCCCACCATTGAGTCGAGGGTGCTGATTGCTTTAAAAACCAGCATACCCACGATGCCTGCTGCCGCAGGTGCCGGGCAGCCAAACACATGGCTGAAAACTGTTATCAGGGAGTACCAAAACATAGGTGAGAGAATCCCATCAACGAAATTCTCCGCTACACTCTCCACCGCTCCTCTCGCCACACCTTCGGGATTTAAGTTTGAGGTGTCTCGCCCTACAATTTTCTGGAGTTCAGTACGGGCCTGAGTCAAATCGCTCCTGGCCAGAGTCTCAGCAATTGGTTCGGCGTGCTTGCACAGATCCTTTAAGGCCAGGCAGGAGTAGGCCAGATAGAGATCCAAAACTGTGGCCAGGAAGGGATGCAGCCCACCAATGAAATGGCGGAGGGTCAAATAAGCCCCAATTGCAAGACCGATTGTCATGGCCACTAAAAGGATCCCGCCACCTGAGCCCGACCATCTCAGCCGCAGCAATAGTTTCTCAAAAGCAGAAATAGCAGCGCCTATGAGTCGAACCGGGTGGAAGAGAAAGGGAGGATCACCTAGAAATGAATCCAGGACAAAGGCAGTGAAAAGTATGGCAGCGGCAAGGATCATAAATAGTGGTCAGAACAACTTCGCATGAGCGAGAGGACTCTATCGTTTTCTTCCGGTTGGCGAATTGCCATGCGAAAAAAGTTATCCTGCAAGCCAGGAAAGTTTCGGCAGTCCCGAAGATGAACCCCTGAACTCAACATGAAGCGCAAGAGATCATCCAACTGGTCCGTCAACGTCCAGCGAGCCAAAAGAAAATTGGCTGCAGGCTCGAAAACCTCAATCCCGGAAACGTCTTGTAATCTGTCGAAAACCCTGGGACGTTCCTGGCGAACAAGCTTAGATAGTCGCTTTTCGTAGTCAGCACACTTGATCAACTCGAGCGCCACCTTTTCGGCAACTCGGTTCACGCTCCATGGTTCTTTGAGGGGGCGCAGCCGGGAGATTGTATCGGGATGGCCGACAACAGCACCCAATCTCAGACCGGGAAGTGCAAAAAATTTAGTGAGTGAGTGGAAGACAAGGATATTCTCTTGCGGAGGCTCCTGCCGGATCAGACTCACCTCTTCCGGCTGATCGAGAAACTGGACAAAAGCCTCGTCCACGAGAATCCACTTGCTGGGGAAGGACGCGGCTAGATCCAGGAGAAGTTGCCGGGGAAAAAGGGTGGAAGTGGGATTGTTTGGATTACCGACAAATAGACCGTCAGCCTCGGCCATAACCTCCTTGAGTATATCAAAGCCTGGAGGAGTAAAACCCTCTTCAGCCTTGAGTTCTACCTCTAGCAGATCTGCCCCGGCAGCCAAACTGGATCTGGTGTAGTCATGAAAGGAAGGGGTGATCACTGCCACTTTCCGCAATTCCAGAGCCCGGGGCGTCAGGTAGATGAGTTCGGTGGAGCCGTTGCCTGCCAGTACCCTGGCCGGATCCAAATCGAACCTTTCCTGGTAGTAGCGCGCTACCCCCTGTCCATCCACACTGGGATAGCGATCCACCTCCGCAAGAAGTTTGTTCCAGATGGCTTTGATCTCTGAGGGAACTCCCAAAGGGCTGACGTTGACGCTGAAATCGAGCACGTCCCGAGTCTCAAGGCCCAGCCGTTTCAATTCCCGTTCCGGGTCACCACCGTGGATGTGTACATCACTGGTCATTCTTCTTCCGCAGGTTTTCTTTTAGGTCAGAATTCCTGGCTTGCCGAGTCTGCCCACAGATGTTGCGGCACAGGGCACAAGGCGCAAGGCAAAAGTAACAGCGAGACGAGCGAGACGTGTAAAACTCAGATCATTAGATTTACTTTTATTCCCGACCTCTCGTCTCGCCCGACCTCCCTTCTCGCTTACATCTCCATGCTCTCTGCCCTATGCTCTATGCTATCCAAATATCCATCCCCAGCCAATACAACCGGGCAGTTGATTGCCCAGGGTGGCGGCCAGGAGTAAAAGGGTTACTTCGATTATCTCGTTCCCGGCCCCTAATAAGTCACCGGTGATACCACCCATATTTTTCCTACACCACGCCCCGTATACCCAGGTTATAATTTGGGCGACAGCCAGGGCAACCAAGCCCAAAGGTCCGTAGGCAAGGGTTGCGATCAGGACAATGGTAAATGCAACCCAGCGATGATACCCTGCAGCATCCTGAACAAAAGGAAGGGCGGTCCCGCCTTCACTTCTTGCATAGGGCAATTTCACCGCCAGATGGACCTGCATGGTTCGGGAAAGCATGTGAATAAGGATCAGCCAAATTGTGGATCCGGTTGCAATCAGTCTGGCGAAAGCCAACCACTTGCACAGCAAAGTGAGGATGATGGCCACAGCGCCAAAGACTCCCAGCCGGGTGTCTTTCATGATCTCGAGACGCTTGCTCTGATCCCAGCCCCCACCCGCAGCATCAACAAAATCAGCCAGACCGTCCAGATGAAGTGATCTGGTGCTCATGACGCTTGCGAGAAGCATGATTGCTGCTACTCCCATGGGCCAGCCGCCATTGCCATTGATCAAAGTATTGATCAGACTTAGAGCCCAGAGGAGTAGCCCGAGTACAGCTCCCACTACAGGGAAAAAAGGTAAGGAATCGCTGTGGATGGACGTGTCTCTGCCGGGAACCGGAAAGATGGTCAGGGTTCTGAATGCGGTAACCAATCCTCGAAGCATGTGAGTTATCTCGATGGTTTTAACGGAGGTCTGAGCAAAAGCCAACCGATAGGGAGACACGGGGACACGGCGACACGGAGATTATTGTTTTTTTCGCCGCTTCGCCGTCTCTCCTTTTCACCGCGTCTCTCCGTCTCCGCGTCATTCTTTCCCGCTTACTCCGGCTGAGTCAAAAGTTGCCATTTCATTGTAGATCTTGACCGCAGCTTCA
>CBFDBW010000414.1:0-2954 GCA_965603145.1 uncultured Syntrophobacterales bacterium | reverse complement strand
CACGCCGTTTTTCCACTGTCTCACAACGGTATTTACACTCTAGCAGGGTGATGAATAAGGGGTGAAACGCCGGAAACCAGCCCCAATTTCGTATCTGGACGGCGCGTCATTTTTCGCAAAATGAGGGTTTTTCAGCAACCTGCTAGAATAGCAGTTCGCCTATGATTGTTGACCAACCGCTGATTCTAGGTTTTAGCTTCAAAGTATCGGCTCACTCAAGCCTACTCCAACCGATGAACCGGTGTTGAAACATCGGTAAGATTCTCTCCGTGCTATCGATTAGCTGAAGGCTATTCTTAACCGATGCTTTAAAATTCCCCAAAATTTTCTCTGCATGATTGATTACCAGGCGACTCCACTCCTCTGCCCAATCCCACTTCTCTTTGAGGGATTGAGGGGAGGTGGTCGAGAGGATTTTTGTTGTCCTGCTGCCGGTCATTAGTATGGTTCCCAGGACCTTACAAAGCCGTTTTCTCCAAGTTAGAACCCCTTGTGACATGGACTTTCTGCCTATACCGAAACGTGACCAATGACTCATTGAACCCAGCTTTAATTATGTTAATGTGACAGTAGAGCTAGAAGATATATGGTCAGAAGGAGACACAATGATGAAGCAGCTCTTTAAACAGTTCCGGTATGGCGAGAAAGGTTTTTTCCTGAGCGAGCTGCTTGTGAACGTGGTTGCTGTTTTCAGTGTACTTACGGCAGTGGCTATCCCCAATGTCGGCGAATTCATCGAGCAGGGAAAGGCCGAGTCTTATGAGACGGATCTACACAACCTGACGACAGACATCATGGAAACACTGGCATATAGAGCCGCAGGTGCTCTGGATGGGACCCATGGCTGCCACGAATGATATGTAAACCGTTCTTTCAACTGATACCGTTGCCGGTGATCTCAACCTAAGCATGTATATGGCCGGACTCAATGCTGACGATATGGTGATGTCGGAATGCACCTACGCATTCGCTGTCGATGGGACGGTTACCCAGGCGTCAACACCGTAAGATGTAGTCAGAATTCGCCTTCTGGCGCTCAAAGGTGAAAGATTCTGCAATCAAACCGGTTGCAGGCTCTTCTCTTTGTGTGTCTTTATCGAAGAGTCCCCATTTCAACTCACAACGAGGCATTCCGACTCTCCAAGTAGCCTGAAATTGGAAGTGGGAAGGCGTCTGGGTTTGTTAAGATTGGTGTATTGACTGCCCACGGAAGTTTACATGTACTTTATGTAATCTGGGGGAATTGGTCATACACAGCTCAAGATATTAATTGAGCAGTAACGGAAAGAATATTATCAGGTACGTCCGCATATTGCCAAGAATTATCGTCCGCCAGCACCTGAGACTATTATGACAGTGAATCTAACATAAGACTTGGTACAATCACCATGGGTAGGTCAGACTGAGGCGACTTCGTGGCGTGATCAAGAGAGGTGACTGATGAAGGAGGAAAGAGATGGTCCCTGGACAGACGTCAGCTCAGGAGAGGCAGGTTATCAGAGGTAGCCCGCATTCGCTCTATTGTTCGCTCGCTTTCGCTGTCTATGTCTTGCTTCCTCCGGAGTATGTCCTCAGCTTGGAGATACAGCGACTCCAGTCTGTTCACTTTGGTCAGTCTGGAAGCAATTATGGTCACGGAGAATTCCTTTGCTCTCCGGGGATAGTCACCGATTCTGACTACTGACTTGGGAGATTTCTCCTGCAGGTAAGTGGAAACCTCCTCCAGCATAGGCATGGCAAGAGCATCCCTCGGCCCGGTAACCAGAGCCAGAATCTTCCTGGCATCTTCCAGCTGGACCTTGATACCCAGGCAATTCTCAGCCTGCCTCAGGGCACCGGCTGACGCACTCCTTTCCTGTACTCCTGTTCGGAAATCTGCCTGCAGCCAGCGATAGAAGGCAGAAAGGTCGGTCTGTCCTCTGCCGATGGTAGATATGCCTTCCAAAGATTGCTTGATATCGCCGGCATCTATCACTTTACTTCCCAGGTATTTCCGGTTTCTCTCTTCTCCGGCGCAACAGAGGTCGAAGAAACTCCCAACGATCTCCTGATTCATCTCTCTGAAATTCTGGGCCAGGCTATTACCTGTTTTTCTGAACCGGTCGTTGTCGGCCAGAAAGACGGCGTCAGCATACTGCTCAACCGTCTTGATACAGGTAGCGCTGTTGAGCACTGAGAAAGAAGCTTCGCCCCTTTCCTCGTACCGAAAGGGGAGCACTATTATGGCATAGACCGGCTTGTCGACCCTTTCCTTCAATTCTTTTATGGACCAGCCGATGGTTCCAGAGCCGGTACCTCCCCCACCGCTGGCTACCGCTATGATTGCGTCGCACTCGTGGAACTCCCTGGACCTTAGAATGGTGTCACTGGCAATCGAATGACTCTCCCTAATTATTCTGGCAGCCTCGGTGTTTATCTTCCCGACTCCATGCCCCAGGGTTCGTATGCTCCCGATGAGAATCCGGTGGTTCCTGTCTTTTGGTATGTTCTTGAAACCGCCCAGGTCTGCTTCATCAGTATTAACTGCAAAAGCGTCAGTCACAATCTCGATTCTGCGGCCGAATAACGACCTGGCATGCCGGTTGATGGTATAGAACTCATCCGCAATATTGCAGCCGCATTGCCCAAAACCAACAACTACTAACTTCATTCTTCATTTCCTCCCGCTCGTCATCTGAGATTGACTACACTGCCCGCCAGTTACGGGTCTTCGTTTCGCACCTCGAAAGACAAGGATTGTGTAGATTCACTACGTCATACCATAATTGTAGGTCACGGGTACAGAGAAGAATACCCACCGATGGTACTGGTATCTCTAGTTAATTGGTACCCTGCCGAACCATAAACTGGCTTCATCCACCGGCGTGCCCGCAGAATAAGTACTTTCAGTAGCCGGTCATGCGCTCGTGGCCTGCCCCCCGAAAACGGAAACGGACTAGCCACCACCACCCTCT